>DLXM01000215.1:5261-5697 GCA_003448835.1 Bacteroidota bacterium
TCTATCGTATAAAAATCACCTGTTTTAGCATCGACCCCTATGATTCCCAAATCATCATAATAAACCTTTCCGGACGAGGTATTGTCTGTGTTCATGACCACTACATAATCCTTTTCTGTATCATAATCTTTGATGGTGTGAATTAATCTATTCTCATTTGAAAATAGTCCGGTTGACAAATGTGTAATGGCAGAAGCATCTCGTTGATTTGAAAATGAGGATGCGTCTGGAGTCTTAAAAATTTCCAGACTTCCCAAAAATTGAGTTGAAAGTCCGGACTCAGTATTTATACAATTTGGTATGCCTTCATATGGGTGTACAAAACATAACAAGTTCGAACTCAAGGTGATATTTTTGAACAATCCGGACGTTCCAACTCTCATTTCTTTTAGAAAATTACTAGGGATTGATGCGACTTCGGTAATCGTCACATCAT
>DLXM01000349.1 GCA_003448835.1 Bacteroidota bacterium
CGGAGGCGCTGCGATGGTCTAAGCGAGTAGCTTGGATTAAGCTTGAGGTTACGCATGTTTTGCAAGAGCGTGAGACGGCATCTGTTGAGTTTATAGCGACGTTTGTTGATGGTCAGCATTTGAAATCAATACATGAACGCAGTGCGTTTGTTTATGATAACGACCACTGGTATTACGTGGATGGATCGCAAACATCACCCGTATCAGGGGTGGAAAAACAAGTCATCACCCGCAATAGCCGATGTCCTTGCGGTGGCATCGGTAAGTTTAAAAATTGCCATGGAAAAAACAAGAAGGGATAACCTGTTATCCATTTTCCGATGCGAACCACCATGAACACCAGGCATCCGTCATTTTTTCGTTAGATTGCGGATAAATCAACGTGCACAGCGTTCGTGGTGGCTTGAGTGCCACAATAGGCGAAACGATGGCTGAGGCTGGTCTGTTTTAATGAATCTTTATCCCGGTTGAGTTCTCTCCATCTTGGTGTAAAACCAAATGAGAAACGTTGCCTTGCGCATTATTAATAAACTCAATTTGGGCATCCGGTATTTTTCCAAAAAATTGAGTTTCTGATTCAGAATATAGTCGTATTTTTGGTTCGTTTGTAACGCGCATCATTAAATAGCCATTTTCAAGAGTAATATCAATTTGCTTAAAAGATGTTCGCCCATAAGGCCCAACATATGGATTCACGTTGTATGTACCAACATACTTGGCAAGTATGTTGGATGATACGACTACTTCTTTTCGTTCTGTTGGTAATGTAACGGTATTGCCATTTGCCAATGTTACCATTTTAAAAGCAATGTCTTGTGCAACGAAACCTAGTGGATTCAGATTAGCCAAGATAATTACCGTCAACTGCTTCTTTGGTGAATAGAGCATAAATGTACTAAATCCACTGGTGCCACCGGCATGCATAATTGTCTGCTGTCCTTCTATAGGTTGTATCATTATCCCTAAGCCGTAATTATTTATGAAAGGCTTTATCATTTTATTCAACGATGCCGACGATAGAATTTTTCCTCCGAATAATCGTTCCTCCCACCGCAGTAAATCGTGCGTGGTAGAGTACAGCGAACCACCGGAATAGGGGATGCTCATGTCTAAGTAGTCTGCATTACGAAATTCATTAGGGCTTACCATATAGCCAGACGCACGATATAAAATTATTTCTGCATGGGAGTCGTATCCTGAATCATTCATCGCGTGTGGTTTGAAGATATGTTCCACAATAAAATCTTGATAGCTTTGACCACTCAGTTTTTCAATCAGGTAGCCGAGCAGGACATAAGCTGAGTTGTTATATTCAAAGTCTGATCCGGGTTTGAACTGTAATGGTTTGTCTCGAAAATAATCTATCTGTTGCTCAGGCGTTTTCGGACTAGTTGTAAACGCAGAAAAATTCGGAAATTTGGTGTAATTGGGGATCCCTGATGTGTGATTTAGCAAATGAAAAATGGTAATATCGTTCCAGGCATCGGGCGCATCGGTCATATATTTATTAAGCAGGTCAGTTATTTTTAGTTTACGCTGTTCTTCTAGCAACAAAATTGCGACGGCTGTGAACTGTTTCGTGAGCGAGGCTATTCGAAATTTGGTAGATGGTGAATTATGGATTTTCCATTCAAGATTGGCATAGCCATACCCTTTGTCCAGTAATACTTGGTCATGTTGTGCGACAAGGATTGATCCCATGAATTGCTTGTCCGCTACATATGACTGCACGATTTGTTCCATACGAGACACTTGGCTATTCATGATGAACCTCAATTTAATTTGACACTACTTTAGTGTAGCGTAAATCATTTTATCCTTCCTTGACATATAAAATTACCGAGCATTTACGCTACCATACTAGATTAGATCTTTGTTAGTTCTGCAAATTAGTAACCCATTGAATATTTTTCCATGCGTATGAGCTTGTTCCACCAATTTTAGAACAACCCCTTGTTTACGGCAATTTGAGACGCAGTTGTTCTACTCGAGGCGCTGAAATTCTTTCTATGATTATTTTCATGATGAGCTTTGCAGCGATAGATAATCTTCATAGACATCATGAAGAATGCGCTTTACTTCGGTCCCTTTCGTTGGCCAGCAGAGTGTTTTCCATAACGTCCATCCTAATGCACGAATCCATGTGTTTCTATCCAGTGGGATGGCCGCTCGAAACGCATCTCTACTCTCACCCGTAAAAAGATTCCATGCAATGGCTAAATCGCAAGCTGGATCACCTATTGCCAATTGTCCAAAATCAATTACTGCACACAGCTTTCCTTGTTTTACTAAAAGATTACCAATGGCAATATCGCCATGCACCCATACAGGGATCTCTTGCCAAGATGAAGATAGAGCTTCATTCCATAATTGTTCAGCAATGTTTCTATCTTGGGTTTTTCTTATCAACCGAATACCTTGACGCATTTCAGCATCATAGGCTGAGAGCCCACCTCCCCGATAAAAATTATTTGCTCCGGGAGGAGGACCTCCTGTTGAATCAATTTGATGAAACTCACTTAAAAAATGACCCACATCTTTGGCGAATTGAACGATGTTTTGAATGCGCTCTTTTGAAGCTGATTCGCCGTCAATCCATTGATTTATCAACCAGGGCCATGGATAAAAATCATTACCAACCCCCAGAGCCAATGGTTTGGTAATTTGACAAGAGAGACTTTCAGCCAGTTTGGGTAACCATGCAAATTCTTTTAAAATTTGAGGAGCATAGTCTTCATCACTGGGTAATCGAATGCTCATGTCGTGACCAAGATGAAATGTTCGATTATCCCAACCGCTAAATTCTACTGGTGTAATAGGAAGATCACGCCATTGAGAAAATTGTGAGGCAACCA
>DLXM01000305.1 GCA_003448835.1 Bacteroidota bacterium
TGCTACCCGAGGAACAAGAACAAAATTCACGCTATTTTTATGAGCTCGCCTCTGGCAAATTTGGGTTCTCATACGATAAACTTCGTCGGGTTCAGGCGTTTCATTTTAAAGGAGGACAAGGGGCAAAAACCGGTACCGGCGGACACCTTCCCGGAAACAAGGTCACCCGAGAGATTGCAGCAGTCCGAGGTCTTAAGGAAGGAGAGTCCGCAATTTCACCACCCGCGTTTCCCGATCTAATTACACCTGCTGACTTTCGTGAAGTCGCATCTAAAGTACGTGAAATAACCGGAGGGATCCCCATTGGATTCAAAATCGCAGCCAGTCACATCGAAGCCGATATTGATTTTGCGTTGGAAGTCGGCGTTGATTATATCATTTTGGATGGTCGTGGTGGAGGAACAGGATCAGCACCCACCATTCTACGGAATAATATCAATGTCCCAACGATTCCTGCACTCGCCCGGGCACGCAGACATTTGGATCGATCTAACGCCAAAGGGGTGACTTTGGTCATCACAGGTGGGCTTCGCGTACCAGATGATTTTGCTAAAGCACTGATGCTCGGGGCCGATGCCATTGCCGTATCGAATGCTGCTTTACAAGCAATTGGATGTCTTGGGATGCGGGCTTGTCACACGAATAATTGTCCCGTAGGCATTGCAACACAAAAAGAAGGACTCCGAAAACGCCTGGTCATCGAGGAATCGGCCAAACAACTACATCGATTTTTTGACGCATCCACATCCCTGATGAAAGTTATTTCGAGAGCGTGTGGTCATGATGATTTCAGCAAATTTAGTCAGGATGACCTAAGCACGTTCAACCATGAAATGCATCTGCTCACAGGAATCCGTTTTGCCGGACTCCTGTGAAAATGCACAATTACAACGCCTTGAATGCTTCACTTTCGAGGAGTGAAATCGGGTAGATTTCTTCGAGGTCGTTAACGTTGTACATCGAGAAATGGCGGACATCCACGTAGTCGGGTGTGCCTGGATCGGTATTGATGATGACCCCACCAAGACAAAAGAGCCGATCACAGTTGAATTCTTTTTTGGCCATTCCGGACAATTTTCGAATCCGACGATGTATCACTTCCATCGCTACTTCGGTAATCTCTTTGGCCTGATTATCTGCTGAGAGAATGCGTTCTTTGAATGGTGATAGTGCTTCTTCGAGTTGAATTTGCTCAAAATCGAGGTGCTTTGCTTCCATCAACGGACTTGAACCCCCATTCTTGAATCGATCCAGCGCCAACATCAACGCACCACAGCTGTTGGTTTCATGGCTTTGTCCCTGACGAAGCATGCGTCCTAATCTTCCTTCACTATTGATACCAATGTGTGGACCATAAAAAATGAATCCATCCCCACCATCAGGAATATGATGTGCAAAAGCCACCATCCCGGTATAGCCGGCGAATGGAAGTCCCCCGAGTCCACCCATACTAAACGGACGTTTTAAAACTTTACGGAAGTCGGTTGATACATTCACGTCATCAGAGCACACTGATGTTGCAAATAACATTTTATTTAAGTCCGATTTGAACTCGTCTGATAGAAACCCTAAATATTTATCGGTTACGTTCTGTCCTGTATCTGCGTTGGGATATTCTCTGAGCAAATGATCTTGAATCGACATAATTCTCCTGTTACTATTTAATCAATGAATTTTTTAAATTTTTTTGGCCAGCAGGTAATTTGATCGGCAGCTAATAGTTACCACCCCACAATTCAACTATTGGTTATCGAAGGTCACACTCAACGCCCCAGATGGACATTTTTGAACCTGGCTCACAATTGCATCCGATGTCGCAGCATCGATTTTGATCCACGGTTTGTCCTTGGGCTGAAACACAGATGGAAGTCCACGGGCGCAGATTCCGGAATGAATGCACAGCGATGGTCTCCAATGAACAGTGACTTCTCCATTTGAATATTTTTTGGTGATGTCTTTTTCCATGTTAAAACCTTTGAGTTAATTATAGATTGAACGCTATTGTATATTTTGAATTCGGTGCACTAGGGTCTATTCTTAGCTGCAAATAGATTGCCGTTAAATAGTTGACAACATAACTAAGAAAGTACATCACGAATTTCCGGAACCCTCTGAAATACACTTTTCGCAAAGGGACACAACGGCAAAATGCTAATTTTTTTGTCACGAGCAAAATCCACACCGGCTTGTACCAATTGTTTTCCGGCACCTTTCCCTCGTAATCGGTCATCTACTTCTGTATGGTCAATTATTATTCGATTATCTCCGGCCCACACGTACGTCATTTCAGCGAGGGTTTCTCCATCCTGTTGGATGTAGAATCTACCTTTCGGATTTCCTGCATCATGTAGTATTTCCATGTGGACCTTTCTTTCGTGTTACCGAATATCCAAATTCAAAATAGAACAAAAACGTTCATTTTGTAACTTTTACAACTGTTTAAGAGCTGCAATTCGTTCATCCAGAGGTGGATGGGTCATGAACATGGCTTTGAAACCTTTTCGCTGTCCGGCATTGATTCCGAAGGCACTTAAACTTTCAGGCATTTGATCCGGGATACCCATTTCTCGTTTCAGCGATTGAAGTGCACCGATCATGTCGTCTTTACTGGTAAGCTGTGCAGCTCCGGCATCCGCTTTGAATTCACGCTGACGTGAGAACCACATCACGATGATGGAAGCTAAAATCATGAGTAAAATTTCCATCACAATTGTTGTAATGTAGTAACCGATTCCGAGTCCGCGTTCGTTTTTGAGTATGACCCTATCGACCACGAATCCCGCAACTCTGGCCAAAAACATTACAAACGTGTTCACAACACCTTGAAT
>DLXM01000373.1 GCA_003448835.1 Bacteroidota bacterium
CTTGATCTAAAAACAAAGGATATCGATCTCAGTCATTGGGAAAATTTTGTTGATAAGGTGCTTCATCCCAAACACAATGTGGAAGTCGCTTTGGTCGGGAAATATGTGGAGCATCACGATGCGTATATGTCGATCGTTGAAGCTTTTATCCATGCCGGCGCGATGAACGATTGTAAAGTGAATATTAGATGGGTCCAGTCTGAGAACTTAACGCCTGAAAATGCCGCTGAAACGTTGAGTGGTGTGGATGGAGTTCTGGTTGCACCTGGATTTGGCGGACGCGGAATTGAAGGTAAACTTGGAGCGGTTCGTTTTGCCCGCGAAGGAAGGATTCCATTTTTTGGGATTTGTCTCGGGATGCAATGTTCTGTGATTGAATTTGCCCGAAATATTTGTGGACTTGAGGGCGCGAACAGTACCGAATTTGATACCGTGAGTCCGTATCCCGTTATTGATATCATGCCTGAGCAAAAGAATATCAAAAACATGGGCGGAACCATGCGCCTCGGTAAATACGATTGTAAGCTTGTAAAAGGATCTAAAGCGTACGCCGCTTATTGTGAAGAGATGATTTCAGAGCGCCATCGACACAGATATGAAATGAATAACGAACTTTTGCCACAGTTAACCGAGCAGGGAATGGTGGTTTCAGGGACCAATCCAAATCGTGGTCTTGTTGAAATCGTGGAGCTGCCGGATCACCCGTGGTTTGTCGGAGTGCAGTTTCATCCAGAATTAAAAAGTACGGTAACGCGACCACATCCATTATTTGTTGGATTTATCGGCGCGGCATTGGAGCACGCTCAAAAAAATGGAAAAACTATTCGGTCATAAAGTTCGGGTGCGCGTATGTGGACTCTTGGTGCAGGATGATGCATTATTGATGGTTCATTTGGATGCACCGACGAGGCCGGAGCCTTTTTGGTCGGTCCCCGGTGGCGGACTCAATCACGGTGAGAAGATCGAAGACGCGTTGCGGAGGGAAATGTTAGAGGAAACTGGTCTCACCGTGCGGGTTGGGGCGCTTTTTTACGTTTCTGAGTTCATTCAAGACCCATTTCATGCCGTTGAACTGTATTTTTTGTGTGAAATGGAGAGTGGAATGATAGGTGTCGGTGTGGATCCGGAGTTTGGTGATGGTAAACAAATCATCAAAGATGTAGCATTTATATCGTTGGATCAGCTTTCTGATGTTGAAGTTTTTCCGGAATTCATCCGTCATCAGTTTGCACAGGATTGGCGTTCCGGGACAAGTACTCCGAAATGGATACGCTCAGATGCACCCTGATGTCGTTGTGGATGTTGTTCCATCCGGCTTCCGTAATTCGAAATCCATCGTGTAGTCCCATCATCAACATCTCGTGTCCGCGATTGGGAAAAGTGTCGAATTCGAATTTTTCGTACCCCATATTTTGCGCGTGTTTCATCATTTCAACGGTCAATAATCGGGCATAACCCTGCCGACGAAACACAGGCATTACACCACCTTTTGCAGAGTAATAAACTTTATTGGATTGACCATATCCAATTTTGAATCCAGCTCGTAATCCGTCAACGTGCAATAATAAAATGATCAGATCTTTGTGATCGAAAGAATTGATGATTCGCTGCTCTCCAAACAAGATTTGATTCATATCCTGGATGCGATCTTTCTGCGTCAAACTCAACGATTCAATGTGAATCGATGGCTGATTTATAGTCGGCGATTTGAGAAGCTGTGGCGACATTTTGCAGAAAAATGATTAATTTGAGAAGTTATGCAGGAGCAGTAATTTTGCACCATATCAACTCTGTACGAATCAAAATACATCAGCTTTGTCAAACCTGAAAATCAGAATTCAACAGATCAACACCATTGTTGGGGATCTTAAAGGAAATGTTGATCGTGTATTATCTGCGTTGCAGGATGCCGACTCTTCTCAAATCGATTTATTAGTACTTCAGGAATTGGTGACCTGCGGATATCCTCCTGCCGATCTTTTGGAGCGTCAGGCTTTCAAAGAGGCCATTTATTCGGCAAACGAGCGGATTATTAAGGCAACTTCATCCACCAAAACGGCGGTTTTGTTTGGGACGGTCATCCCAAATGACGGATTTGGCCGACAAATCTTTAATGCTGCAATTTTGGCCGACGGTGGTGAGGTTCACTCGACTACGCGCAAAACACTGCTCCCGACCTACGATATTTTTGATGAGCTCCGTTATTTTGAACCCAATACTGATTTCGAAATCGTTGAATTTCGTGGATTAAAACTGGGTGTGACTATTTGTGAGGACATCTGGAACGCCGATAATGAAATCATTTATCATAAGTATGAGTTGAATCCGGCAGCTATTCTGAAATCCCTGGGAGCCGAAGTGTTGGTTAATGTTTCCGCTTCGCCGTTCAGCAAACGAAAGGCTGAGGTCCGGTTGCGAATGCTTCGAAATCATGCTATCGAAGGTGACATCCCAATAATTTATGCTAACGCAGTGGGTGCTAACACGGAAGTTTTGTTTGACGGCGATTCGATGGTAATGGATCNNGTTGTGGATACGGTGATGTTTCAAGATTCTTTTGCGGATGTCAGCTGGGATGCGACTTCGAAGGAATTTCAGGCATTGAGTGCGCTGAATGGTCGCGAAAAATCCGATTATGCCCGGATGTTTGCTGCGTTACGCATGGGAATCCGTGATTATTTTGAAAAATCCCGTTTGTCCGGGAAAGTGGTATTGGGTCTTAGTGGAGGGATTGATTCTGCGTTGGTTGCGATGCTGGCTTCGGAATCATTGGGTCAAGAGAATGTGACAGCGTTGACCATGCCTTCCATGTTTTCATCCGAAGGTAGTGTAAAAGATTCTGAGCATTTAGCCGCTGCGCTTGGAATTAAATTGCACGAAGTTCACATCCGAGATGCGTATGATTCTTTGAGTGGACTCCTGCAGCCTATGTTCGAGGGGACACCATTTGGATTGGCTGAGGAAAATCTTCAAAGTCGGATTCGAGGGGTATTGTTGATGGGGATGTCGAATAAATTCGGGTCGATTTTGCTGAATACCGGTAATAAATCAGAGTTGGCTGTGGGGTATTGCACGTTGTACGGAGATATGAATGGTGGACTTTCGGTGATCTCCGATTTGTATAAAACCGAGGTTTACGGGATGTGTGAGTGGCTAAATACGGTGTATTATGGCCGTGAAGTCATCCCGAAGGCGATCCTCACAAAACCACCGAGCGCTGAATTAAGACCGGACCAAAAAGATTCTGACAGTTTGCCTGAGTATGATGTATTGGATGGAATTTTGGCGTTGTATATCGAAGAGCAAAGGTCGGCAGAGTATATTTCCGGGCAAGGTTATGATACAGATGTTGTGAAAAAAGTTATTCGTTTAGTCGATTTCGCAGAGTTTAAGCGGCGACAAAGTCCACCGGGACTTCGTCTAAGTGCAAAAGCTTTTGGAATTGGGCGTAGATTACCGATTGTTCAACGTTGGACGACTCAATGATTGGATGTGTCTTAATTGTCAAAAAACGCAATAGAATGAGAATTCCGACTCACTTTTGTTATATTGCGAAGATTATTAATAATAAATTTTAACGGGCTACGTAATGCTTTCAACGTAAACCAAAATTTAGGAATACATGTACAAAAAAATCTCTCTCCTGTTGCTTACCTGTGCATTTTTTACGCCCGCACTAACAGCTCAACAAAGTGGCGTTGATAATTTGTCCGATCTGCGTTTGGATTATATAGAGCCTGTGAACTTGAAGCAGGCTCCATCTATTCCAAAATCAGTACCTGTGGGCATTGATGAACTTGAGCGCGATTTAATGATAAGTCTGGCCAATATTTACCGTCAGCATGTTTTATCGTTGGATGCTCAGGTAAATGGGGACTTAGTTAGCGCCGAAAAGTACATTATTGATGGACTTACTGCATTTCAGGGGATTATGGAGGAGTATCCTGAGGTTCAATCTAATCGTCGTGTTGCTGAACTTTATCGCACTCTGATGGCAGAATATCAGGCGTTTTATGGTATAACTGAACCAATTAAAGAATCTGAAGGGGATATTTTCGCTGCATTGAATGAGATGTTTAATTTGTCTGATGATTATCTGGACAATGAATATTTTGTTTTACCTGAAAATCTTACTGTCGATAAGACTGAAGTGCCATTAATATTAAATCGTCAGGTTCAGAATCAAATTGCGTATCTGGCATATCGACGTCCTGAAATCATGGCGCGTTGGCTGGAGCGTTCTGCGGTTTATTTTCCTATGATGCGTGAGATTTTTGAGGAGGAGGGTGTCCCGTTAGAGTTGATACATTTGTCGATGGTTGAGAGTGGATTGGTCCCGGTTGCAGCGAGTCGTGCTCGTGCTGTTGGATTGTGGCAGTTTATTCAATCGACAGGTGCGATGTACGGCCTTGAAGTGAATTGGTGGATTGATGAGCGTCGTGATCCGGTGAAGTCAACCCGTGCTGCAGCTCGCCACCTCAGAGATTTGTATGAATATTGGAATGACTGGCATTTGGCATTGGCAAATTATAATGTAAGTACGCGTCGTATGCGACAGTCGATTCAATTGGCAGGCGGACAGCGTGATTATTGGGCGATTTTTCCCTATTTGCCACGAGAAACACGGGGATATGTACCCATTTATATCGCTGCAACATTAATTGCATCAAATCCTGAAGATTTTGGATTTGAACCTAAATATGATGCGGCACCATTTCGATATGAAGTCGTTGAAATTGAAGGTTCGGTTGATTTAAACCTACTTGCAGAAGCAGCCGGACTCACGACTCAGGAATTAAAAAGTATGAATCCAGAGTTATTGCGTTGGGCAACACCTCCGGGAGCTAAACCATATCCGTTGAAAATTCCTGCAGGGACCAAAGAGTTTTTTGAAACCAATTATGAGAAGATTCCAGATTCTGCACGAAAAGAATTGTTAGTACATACGGTTTCCAGAGGTGAGTCTGTTGGTTTGATCGCCAGTAAATATTCAGTTACCGTACGTGATATTTTTGCCTCGAATGATGGTTTAACTACAACGATACATCCGGGACAAGAGATTATCATTCCAGTGCCTCAAGGAAGTAATGTTGCGATTTCAGCAAACAATCCATCACGTGCCAGGTCTGCATCCACCGGAGGATCGTCAAATACTACCAACACGGCATCAAATGTAGTTGCTCCCCCGAATACAACACGTTTGACATACACAGTTAAAACCGGTGATACGATGGGGCATATTGCTGAGTGGTTCGAAACCGATGCTTTTAGGATTCGTGGTTGGAACAACACTACAAACAATATTCGGGTAGGGCAACGATTAGCAGTTTTTGTTCCAGCATCGCGACAGAGTGATTTTGAACAGATTAATTCGCTTAGTTTTGATCAAAAGCAGGCATTAGTTCGAAATCGAAGAAGTGGTGGTTCAACAGCTGTTGCGTCGACGGCCACATCAACTGCAGCAACTTATACGGTAAAACGAAATGATAACTTATCTGGAATTGCCCGCTCGCATGGAACAACAGTTGCGAGATTGCGATCGTTAAATAATCTGAGAAATGATCGGATTTTTGTAGGGCAGGTGTTAAAAGTACGGTAATAACATGCGGTTGAATAAATATTATCTTATTTCGGCATTATCGGTGTTGATGTTGGTCCTTATGGGATCTGCTTATCGAAGCGATGATTTTTTCTTGATTAAGAAAAATTTCACACTTTTTACAGAAGTGATTCAGGAAGTTAGTAATCGATATGTTGATGAGACTGATCCACAGAGATTAATTCGACATGGAATCGTATCGATGTTGGAAATGCTGGATCCATATACCGTTTTGATTGACGAGTCTGATAATCAGGATTATGAGATAATTACAACAGGTCGATATGCCGGAGTGGGTATTGAAGTTGGTGCCAGGAATGGGCGTCTTGTAGTTATTGCTCCCATGGAGGGCTACTCAGCATATCAGAAGGGTATCCGTGCGGGTGACATTATATTAAGTGTAGATGGAATTTCAGTTTCCGGAATGACGCTTGAAGATCTAAACAGTTTGATTCGGGGCGAACCGGGCACATTGCTCATCCTAACAATTGAACGAACAGGATTCGAACAACCTATTGAATTCGAACTCATTAGGGAAAACGTCCAGATCAAGAATATAACTTATTACGGATATGTTGATGAAGCAAAGACTATAGGTATTGTATCATTGTCTCATTTTGGACAAAATGCTTCTGTAGAACTGCGAAATGCCATTCAAGATCTCCGTACTCAGGGGACTTTGGATAATTTAATTCTGGATTTGAGAAATAATCCGGGGGGATTGCTTGAAGAAGCGGTTAAAATCGTTGATAAGTTTGTTGGTCCGGGAATACAGGTTGTTCAGACACAGGGACGAAGTTTTGATGCTTCATTTACATCCAGTACTACCGAACCTGTGTTGTTTGATGGTGGATTGGTGATTTTGCAAAACAATGGAAGTGCAAGTTCATCCGAAATTGTATCAGGTGCTTTGCAGG
>DLXM01000247.1 GCA_003448835.1 Bacteroidota bacterium
AAATGAAACCAATGCCCTGGACCCCTCGCCACTCGTACGCCATGTCGCGTGCTTTAGGATGGGAATTAAATATTTCGTGGTGGAGCAAGGTTATGCTCGGGTTTTTAGAGACCAAATTACCCCAAGAGGCTTTAACAGAACTTTTCCCACAGTGGAATTCATCACAGACAGTAAATTTCAGACAAACTCAACCCGATTCAATTTCAGATCAATCAACAATTACTGATGTGACGATGTCATTATTGGACCTGGACATCCGCTCAAGAGCTTTAATGGGTCAAAAAGGGTCTCACATCGGTAGTAATGCCTGGGTGGTGGATGGAACCCGTACTGAAACCGGTTATCCTTTATTGGCGGGTGACCCCCATCTGGGATTGGATATGCCCGGGAAATGGTATGAAGTGCATTTAAATCTTAACGGGAAAAATATCTCAGGTGCAACAATTGCCGGAGCCCCTGCAATCATACTAGGCCAAACTGATCGTCACGCCTGGTCATTTACCAGTCTGATGCCGGATGACACAGATTTTTTCATCGAATCGATCAATCCACTTGATCGAAGTGAATATCTAGCAGATAAATCTGACAGCATATCTACTTATAAACGGTTTGAAATTGTCCGAGAAATCATAAAAACCAAGGAAGGAAACGAAATCCTTCATGAAATTCGCATTACTCAAAATGGACCGATAATATCAGATATCCACCCAAATAAGGTACTATTTGCAGACAACCTGGTCAGTTTGAGCTGGACTGGAAGTACACTTTCAAATGAATTCGGTGCGCTGTTCGGGATGGCAAATGCCAACACTTTCGGAGAGTTTCAGTCTGCAGTAAACTCATTTGGTGTACCCGCTTTAAATTTGGTTTACGGTGATATTGATGGAAATATCGCAATGCTAACCACAGGAAATATTCCTATTAGAAATTCTGTTCCACTGTTATTTAAAGATGGTTGGGATCCTACTGCAAGATGGAATGGTTTTATACCATTGAGTGAGCTTCCGACTGTAATCAATCCGGAGTCAGGTTACATCGCTAATGCGAATAATCCGGTGGGTGGCCCAGATTATCNNATATAACGGCTTTTTGGGAACCAGATTCACGAATCAGACGCATTGATGAAGTACTTTCATCCCGACGACTACACAATCTACAATCGTTCAAGGAACTACAGAACGATGTGTTTTCTCATCATGCAAAAGACCTCACTGAAATTATAATTCCCGTTTTAAGTGCCTCCAGTGATACATTAATTCAAATAGCACTACCATATCTACAAAATTGGGATTTCAACTATACTGAAAGCGCAACCGCTGCCAGTTTGATGGATGGATTTTTTCTGAAATTTGTTGAAAATGTATTCAAACCACATCTGGGAGAAACCGTTTTTAATAGTTTCACCCAACTCGAAAATTTCCCAATACGTGTGACAACAAAATTAATCCGGGAACCTTCAATTTGGATGAGAACTATTGAAGGAGATTTCACTTTCCGTGATTCACTAATAGTCGAAAGTATGCGATCTACAGTCAATGAATTGTATCAGGAATTTGGTGCAAACACAACTGAATGGAGATGGGAAAACCGACATACTTTAACACTATCACCTCCTTTATTTTCTCAGGCAGCAAAAGAACCAGAATCTTCTGAAGCACTTAAATTAATTGTAAATAATGTTTTAAGTAAAGGACCTTATCCGGTAGGTGGACACTCAATGACTGTTAATAACACCCAATATGACTGGCATGATCCTTATGGTCAGGTTTTAGGTGCATCGATCAGGCGAATAATCGATTTATCAAATTTATCTAAATCTGAATCAGTTATTCCAACCGGTCAGTCAGGAAATCCACTTTCTGATCATTTTGGTGATCAAACAGAGTTGTGGTTGAGCGGTAAATACCGCATCTTTGAGCATAATAATACTGTATCAGAACAAGTTCGATTTCGAACTATGGAACTTAATCCTTGACATAATGGAAGTTTGGTTAGGAATAGACGCAGGTGGATCTCGATCTGTCCTTCTTGCTGTCGACAAAAAATTTAATATCATCTACAAAGACCAGGGTAAATCGATTCATGCCCGCATGATGAAAATCGAAGATCAGGTCAGTCGCGTCTCCGGCCTGGTTGACGCATTTAAGTCTCAGCATTCTTCTGCTGATATTAAGGGATTGTGCATCGGAATAGCAGGCGGTGGCCGTGAAGCGGAACAAACCACATTAAGAACAGCATTGGCAAAAGTCTATGACGAATTTCCAATCATGGTTACTTCAGATGCTCATATAGCTCATGCAGAAGCATTTCAGAATGGTGAAGGGATCTTAATTATAACCGGTACCGGTAGTATGGTTCTGGGTAAAAAAGATAATCGATGGGATCGTGCCGGTGGATACGGATTTCTTATCGGTGATCCGGCTGGAGGATATCGCCTGGGTCAGGAATCCCTTTTTGCAATTTGTACAGCCATGGATGGTGGCAAAGCAACGTTGATGGAAGAGTTGATTAAAAACAAATTCGACATTGACACACGTGAAGATTTGATACTGCATATTTACGACAATAGCATTTTACCGGCCCAGATTGCTCCAATATTATTAGAAGCAGCAGAAAAAGGTGATTACATAGCTGCCAACATTATAATGGATAATTGTACCAAGCTTGCTGGACAGGTAGCAATTGCTTCAGAAACGCTCGGATTTATTAATACTCCTTTATGTGTGATAGGTGGTTTGTTCAAGAATGCTTACTTCAAGGATGTACTAACATCCTGTTTAAATGAGGCAATTCGGGATATTAAGTGGGTACGAGATATCAGTGAGCCTGCTCTGGGAGCTTGTCGACTAATAATGAGCCAGGCTTCACCCGTAGCTATGCAATAACAGTGTACCCATAACTGTTATCTCCATTACGACTCTCTCGTAAAAACTCCAACCATTGAATAATCATGTTTGATTCAAACTCTACACGTTTCGCTGGCTTGTCTATTGGAGTTTTAGCATTAGTTGTATTAACCGGATTTGTATTAAACTGGAATTCTACAGGAATCTCTTATCAAACGAAGTCCTCTTCCGGTGAAATTATAAGTTTTGATGATCATACTGATATAGATTCAATCATCGAGAACATGACTACTCGTGAAAAGGTGGCTCAATTAATGGTCATTTGGGCACGTGGTCGTTTTGAATCAAATGATGATGAATACTTTAAACGCATTGCCCGCATTATAGAGAAAGAGCAAATTGGTGGGATTATCTTCTCAAGTGGTGATATCTACGGACAGGCACATATAACAAATCAATTTCAGAGTTTAAGTAAAATTCCACTCTGGATTTCTCAGGATATGGAAACCGGTGCTGCGATGAGAATTACCGGTACAACACGTTTCACTCCGGCTATGGGGGTTGCTGCGACTGGTAATCCGCTGTACGCTTATGAAATTGGTCGGGTCACGGCACAGGAAAGTAAAGCCTTGGGAGTACATCAAATATTTGCACCCGTTTTGGATGTAAATAATAATCCGGCAAATCCAGTTATCAATACCCGATCTTACTCCGAAAATCCACATGAAGTTGCCGATTTTGCCGAAGCGTTTGTTCGTGGTGCTCAGGATTACGGAACCATAGCAACCGGCAAACATTTTCCGGGGCATGNNATACTTCAATCGACTCTCACCTGGCTCTACCTACAATTACCCACAATTATGCGCGGTTAGATAGCATCGAGCTCGTTCCATATAAAAGAGTCATTAATGCCGGAATTAAAAGCATAATGAGTGCTCATATTGCATTTCCTGAAATCGGCCAATCATCGGATTTACCGGGAACTCTTGACCCGAATATTCTAACAGGATTATTAAAAGATACATTGGGATTCACCGGATTAATCGTATCTGATGCGTTGGAAATGTCCGGCATTAGTCGAAATTTCTCCCCTGGTGATGCTGCTGTGAGAGCGTTGGACGCCGGAATTGACATGCTTTTGCTGCCAAATAATCTAATAAGTGCCATTGATGCTGTGGAAATGGCGGTTCATGAAGGAAAAATCACATCAGAACGATTAAATTCTGCTGTCCGAAAAATTTTGCAATTAAAAGTTGAATATGGAGTTTTTCAGCAACAAGCAATTGATGTGGGCTCATTAACCTCGAAAATCAACTCACTGGATAACAGATTGTTATCCGCAGAAATTGCTCGTGAATCCATTACCTTATTAAAAAATGAGAAAAATGTATTACCACTGAGACCAGAACGGTTCCCAAGAGTGACCGTTATTGCAATATCTGATAATAATAACGCAAACACCGGAAGTACATTTGCCAGATCAATTCGCGAATATCATCCCACTGTATCATTCTATTTAATGGATCTGAGGACAAGTAAAGAAGAAATTGATATCATTTTGCGCAATGCACGCCAATCAGATATAATTATTCTCGGGACATTTGTTTACGTTAGAACATCAAATGACATCGAACTATCAGGACGTCAAAAGCAGTTCATCCAAAAAATTACTGCTTTAGATAAAACTTTAGTAGTCGCTTCTTTTGGAAATCCTTATACCGTACGCGACATACCAAAAGCTGATGTTCATATGCTGGCCTGGGCCAGTTCAGACGAACAAATGCAAGCAGCGGCACATGCCATATTTGGAGCATCTGCAATTAGTGGAAAACTACCAGTGACGATACCGGGATTCTATAAATATGGGCATGGATTATCCATCGAGAAAAGTATACTGCGGACAGATCACCCCGGCGTTGTAATGATGAATAGTGATTCATTAAAATCAATCGACGATGTGATGCATGACGCCATCAGAAACAAATTTTTCCCGGGTGGGGTCGTTACTATAGTTAAAGATGATATCATCGTCCATCAGGATGCATACGGATACCACGATTATGACATGATGAATCCGGTTCGAACTACAGATGTATTTGATTTGGCATCCATTTCAAAAATTATGGGTACAACATTAGGAGTTATGAAACTCATAGATGATGGTAAACTATCTTTAGATGATCGGATTTCAACATTTTTCCCGGAATTTGACACACCTGAGAAAAAAGATATCACGATTTATCAAATGTTGACACATGTATCCGGATTACCTGCATTCAGGGTTTATATTGATAAAATAAAGGACAAAAAAACATTAGTGCAGGCTATTTTGGATGAACCATTGATCAATAAACCCGGACAAGAGTATGTTTATAGTGATCTGGGTATCATAGTTACGGCGTTAATCGTCGAGAAGATAAGTGGACAATCACTGGACGTATTCATGGATCGAAATTTCTACGCACCAATGGGTATGAATATGACCACATATAATCCCAAAAAACGTGGTCGATGGTATACCAGTAGGATCTTACCAACAGAAATCGATACGATTTACCGTCACAAACTCATTCAAGGTGAAGTTCACGATGAGCGGGCATATTATCTTGAAGGTGTTGCTGGCCATGCTGGACTTTTTTCAAATGCCCCGGATATTGCTAAATTTACCTCCATGCTGTTAAATAACGGAGTCTACGGTGGGAAACGGTTCCTAAAAGAAGAAACCGTAAGTGCCTTTACAAAACGTCAACAACCCTTGAATCGTCGGGGAATTGGATTTGATATGAAAGCAATTAATGGATTTTCAAGTGCGGGGTCAAAAACGTCGCCCGAAACTTATGGGCATACCGGATTTACAGGAACGAGCTTTTGGATTGACCCTGATCGTAAGACAGCAGTAATTGTACTTACTAATCGCACGTTCCCCTATCGAGGCAGCGCAACAGGTGTGAGTCAAGTCAGGGCAAAAATTGCTGACATAGTAATAGGAAGTATTGAAGAATGAATAATTGGGAAGAATTATTAAATAGATCATATAGTGAATATTCACGAAATCTATCAGCTTGTGTAGTTCGTGGTGAATCCGGACTCCTATATCCTGGTGTCCGCATTGAAAATGCATCATTCCCGCTTACTATTTCTGCTAGTCAATCAGCAATGTTTTCATGTTTATCTGAGGATGACACTCCAGTAGAGATATTAGTGCCTCCAAATTTCAGAGATGATAGAATTAATTACCTGTCAACATATTATAAGATATCGGTTCAAACTGTTGACTCAATACCCAATTCTAAGTGGTTTGATCCAACTGTGAAAGAAATCATACCTGGATTTGAATCACTAAAAGAATTACAAAAGAAAGCAATCGCCAACGAAAGTCACTTTTTAGTTTCCTGTATTTTAGAATCGGATAATAATGTGATGATTTCAGGGGTCAATATTGAATTTCCGGATTGGCAGATAGGACTTTGCGCCGAACGAGTAGCATTAGCAAAAGCTATATCACTAGGTTACTCTGAAATTCATTCACTCCATGTAGGTGCATCTGCTGGTGAATTTATCAGTCCATGTGGTGCGTGCAGACAGGTTTTAGTTGAACATTTACCATACAAAATTATCAATTTGTATCATCCTGATGGTACAAAGACTGCAACTACTGCAGCTCAATTATTACCTGCATTTTTTAATGGCTCATCATTAAGGATTTAATTTCTTGCATTTCACTCCAAAATCTGGATGAAAATGAGTTACTTTTCCACTTTCATTCCGTTAAAAATCGCTTTTTTATTTTTTTTCAACCTAAAATAGTCACTTTTTTTGTGTTTAGACAAAATCAAGATACTGCTAGACCGTATCTCAAAAGTAAGTAAACTTTGCAGTTTAATTCAAAATAAACAAAGATATAATTATAATATTATCAAATACTTATACACAAATTAAATATTGGTTTAAAATATTTCCAAAATTGATTTCAACCTAGTAATTGCTTAAAACTATGCCTTAATTACATTTAAACGCATATTTTTTATTAGAATTTGAATTATTTGCTTGCTTCATGTCTTACTAATAATTAGCTTCATTCATCGCATAGGAATAAGTTTTCTAATTCCTGATAACTACTTAACTAAACACAAACTAATCGGAGCTAAACAATGAGTCGATTTTCCGAAATCAAAAGTCTGGTTGATTCACTAGAAGGTGACATGGACAAATTCTACAATAAAAATAATAAGGCTGCTGGAACAAGAGCTCGTAAGACTCTTCAGGACCTTAAAAAAGTCGCACAAGAAGTTCGTCTAGAAATTCAAAACAAAAAGAACGACAACTAATTTGTTTGTCTTTTTACAGAATTAAAAAAAAGCCACAAGTAGCGTGGCTTTTTTTTTGTCCAATAACCATTGAATTAAATAAATTATTTCAAAACATTGAATGAATCTTTGGGTTTAAGGCTCAATGCAAATTCAACCATTAACGAAATAATTTTCCGCACATCAGTCAATGATATAGTTTCAACAGGCGTATGCATATATCGTAATGGAACAGATATCAAGGCACTTGGGATCCCCTTTTGTGTGTGATAAATACTATCAGTGTCGGTCCCGGTCCGCACGCTACTGGCTTCATGCTGAAGTGTAATATCTTGCTTTGAAGCTACATCAATCAATTTATCAACAACAACACGATGACTGGCAGATCCATGGGTAATAGCAGGGCCACCACCCAGTAATACTTTTCCATGTTCACGTTGGTTGATTCCTGGTGTATCAGTTGCATGAGTCACGTCAGTAACTACAGCTACATTTGGCATTAAACGATAAGACATCATCCTGGCCCCAAATCCACCAATCTCTTCCTGGACCGAATTAAGAGCAATCACATTCACCTTAAGCTCTAATCTGCGTTCTGCGAGCCTTTCAATGACCTTGGCTATAATGAACCCCCCAATTCGGTTATCCATCGCCCTGCCGCTAATTAACTCTTCATTGATATAATCAAAATCATATGCATAAGTAATCGGATCACCGATTTGAATCAAATCTAATGCTTCATCTCTATTATCTACACCGATATCAATAAACAAATCCTTCCAGGTAAACTGTTTATTCTGATCTTTGTCTTGAATATGGATTGCCGTATGTCCTATAATCCCGGCTACAACCCCATTTGATGTGTGAATCATAACTCGTCGGGCTCTGGCAATAGTAGGATCACTCCCACCAATTCGCTGCACCCAAACAAACCCCTGATCATCAATGTGTTGTACAACCATGGCAATTTCATCACAATGCGCTTCAAATAATACCGAAATCGCATCTTTATCAACATTTATTACCGCAGCGGCAGAACCATAATCATCTGTGATTATTTCATCAGAGTATCCTCTAACCTCATCCATCCATATTTTTTGTCCCGCTGACTCGTATCCTGTTGGACTTGGTGTAATCAGAAGTCGCTCAAGGAAATCAAAATCTTTTTTTTCAAGCATATACTGTATTTATTACTTTTAAGTGTGTTCATATTCAGAATTTTCTATTTCTAAATACTACATACAAAAGCCTTAAAACCCAAAGAAAAGCGTATATTAATCTTCATGAGTCTGGGCGACAAACACAAATATTTTACAGATCCAATACATGGTCTGGTATCTGTACCAAAAGGTCTCGTATTAAAGTTGGTAGATCACAGCTATGTACAAAGATTGCGAAGAATTCGACAATTAGGGTTAGGCTATTTGGTATTCCCAGGAAGTGAACATTCCAGATTTTCTCATGCAATTGGCTCTATGGGGCTCATGCAACGTGTTATCAATAGTCTCAAAGAGAAAAACACAACAATTACCCGGTCTGAACACGAAGCAGTATTGATCGGAATATTGTTGCATGATATCGGTCATGGTCCCTTTTCGCATACGCTTGAGCAGACTTTGATCTCAGATTTTCATCATGAAATGATGACACTTGCGTTAATGCGACGTCTGAATGAAGAATTTGATGGTCAATTATCTTTAGCGATTGACATCCTTTCCGGGCAGTATAAAAAACAATTCCTCCATCAGTTAATTTCCTCACAATTGGACATGGATCGACTGGATTATCTGAAAAGAGATAGTATTTATTCAGGAGTTCTGGAAGGATCCATAGGAATTGATCGAATTATAAAAACCATGCGCGTCTTTCAGGGAAATGTAGTAATAGAAAATAAAGGAATTTATGCTATTGAAAACTACATCACGGCCCGGCGTTTAATGTACATGCAGGTATATCAGCATAAAACGGTTCTAAGCGCTGATAAGTTACTTCAATCAATTCTGCAACGCGCCATAGATCTAATGGCCGATGGACAAGAAATATTTATTCCATCACCGGCATTAAAATACTTTATCATTGAACGTCCTACTGCAAAAAAAGGATTATCAACCCGGGTCATATCCAATTACATACAATTAGATGATAACGATTTATTGATGTCCATTAAATGTTGGGAACGAGAAAAAGATCCGATTCTTTCGGATTTGTGTAACAGATTTTTAACTCGCAGATTCTTTCGTACCACATTTCTGAAATCAAATCAGACTCAGCCAAATATTTCAGAATACATACAAAAGACCCTTATAGCTTTAAAAAAATTAGGATTACCTGCTAACGAAAAAACTGTTAATTATTATTTATTTTCCGATAGCATTGTTAATGAGGCCTATCGCTACGATACAGAAAGTATATGGGTGATGGAGGATGAAAAAACAGCAGTTGAATTTTCCAGAGCAGCTGATACTAAAAACATAACAGCGTTGACCCAGTCGGTGGTAAAGCCCTATATCATTCATTTAAAAGAAGTTAGTTAAAATATGAATACAAATATTCAGTCTTGGTTTATGTTAATCCTCGGTTCAATATGTATTGGACTTATGATTTGGTTTCTACTCGCTGAGAACTCTCCATTTAATGCTAGATCAATCCAATTACAACCAATTACCCATATAAGTGGCAATATTGACATTGAGATTAAACAAAAAGATGAAGCCTACTGGGCTACTTTCTCAACTGGTGATACGTTAGTGTCAGGTGATATAATTCGATCTGTTCAAGATGGAATTGCATTGTTTAATGTTGCTGATTTTGGCTACTTAGAACTACGCGCACCTTTTGAAATAGGTATCATACAATCAGGTTCTAACGCTTTTAGTGAGTTCGATCTTAATAATGGGACAATACAATATTTTTACAGCTTTGAAAGCTCTGAAATTCCACGTGCTGTTAATACTCCCGATGGAAAATTTGTAGTAAATGAGCTTTCTGGAGGAAACAATGCTAATAAGGAATTTATTATTTCTAATTCAAGTGGGGATGTCCAAATTACCATGTTATCCGGTGAAGGAAGTTGGATCGAATCAGGTCAGAATGCTCTTGTTAGAAGCGGTGAAGTTTTAAATCGAAGCCAATCTACTAAAGAACTTTTCAAATCAACTTTGCCAAATACAACACCCATCAC
>DLXM01000381.1 GCA_003448835.1 Bacteroidota bacterium
TGTCCAGTAACAAACCGCTTTGATCCATAGTATGGATGTAGTACTCGTCATTTTTTAGGGTCAGATCCCAGATGGTTGCTTTGCAATTTGATACCATAAATTTGCCATAAGAATCATCCATATTGATGATGGCCGTGGCATCTTCGTTGAGTTGATCGAACAAAATTTTCTTAGCTGCAGCGTAATGATCGACATCTTTATGGTAGTCAAGATGATCATGCGTTAGATTTGTAAATACAGCAACATCGAATTGTAATCCGTTTGTTCGCCCTTGCTCAAGGGCATGAGAGGACACTTCCATTATGAAATGCGTGCATCCGGACTCAACGGCAAGTTTCATGTCGTTTGCGAGTTCGATACTACCTGGAGTAGTCAAATTACTTGGATATTCTTTTGCGCCAATCCATTTAGTTACGGTACCTAATAAGGCAACCTGATAGCCAATTGAAGTAAGAACCTGCCAAACCAGTGTTGTGACCGTTGTTTTGCCATTTGTACCAGTTACACCGATCAATTTCAGTCTGGTTTGTGGATTTCCAGCAAATTCTAAAGCAAGTGGTCCCAAAACGGACCGTGTGTCCGAGCATACCAACCAGGTTGTTGAATCGGGGATATCAGTTTCAGGTTCAGACTCAGCGATAATCACAGTGGCACCATTTTTGATCGCAGCTGCTATGAATTGATGTCCATCGGTATTTGATCCACGAACCGCAATGAACGCGTCACCAGCAGAAACAACCCGTGAATCGTCCATCAGTCGATCCACAACACCTGCCGCAGTACCCAGCACCTTCAGAGGACTCAAAAACTTAATTAGTTGCTCAATTCTCATGGCAACCTCGTTGTTAGATTTGCTGTTTCGGTCATAGATCGGGCCCGACCACGAATCGTAATTTCACTACCAGCTCTGAGTTTTTCCCCGGCACGCGGGAACTGAGCATATACAGTACCTGAACCAATCATATTCACATCAAAACCGGATTCAGTAATTCTTGCTAACGCCTGGCGCATACTCAGACCGTTCAAATCCGGAACATCACGCAAACCCTCAGCCTCAACATCTGCCGCCCCACCTAATGTGAGTGTAATTTCTGTGCCACGTTTCACAGTATCACCAGCACTAATATTCTGAGCAATAATCAGGTCGCCTTTACCTTCAAATTCATAATCAATATCCATTTGATCGAGTAGACTAGCGGCCAGAGATTTATTCAAACCGGTTATTTGCGGAATTTTTCGTTCGTTCTGAGCAATTACTGCCTCAATGATATCTCGTTGTAGATTTTCATCCATTCCCATAATTCTAGACGTAATCTGTCTGAATATTGGTCCACTAACATATCCTCCATAAATACTTGATCGAGGTTCATCCAATAAAACCATGACCACATAACGAGGCTCAGTTGTTGGATAAAAACCAATAAACGAGGCTCTATATCGTGCCCGATACTGTCCATCAATGTATTTTTGAGCTGTTCCGGTTTTTCCACCAATCGCAATTCCTTCGATTCGGGCAAATTCTGCAGTACCATCTTCGGTCACAACACCTTCAAATGCCGGCATTAATTCTGTGATGGTGTTAGATTTTATAGCCCGGCGTATTTGTGTCGGTTTTGTTTTTTCAACTACATTGCCCTGGTCGTCAACGATTTCATCAACGATGTATGGACGCATCAAAATGCCGTTATTTGCAAAGGCACCATAAGCCATCACCATTTGGATTGGCGTCACCTGGATTTCATAACCGATTGACATCCAGGGTAAAGTCACATTTGACCAATCAAACGGGCGGCGCATTCTGCCAGATTCTTCACTTGTCAGATCAATACCGGTGACTGATCCGAAACCAAAATTTCGCGCATACTGATAAAAAGTGTCTTTTTTCATGCGCATCGCCACTTCTGAGGTCGCAATATTCGATGATTTTTTTATCACGTTGCTGAAATCCAATGTTCCAAGCGGATCGTGATCACGCATAGCTTGTCCGTAGATAATTTTTACACCATTGTCGGGCGTGACAAAGATTTCATCCATTTCTACAACATTTTGCTCGATAGCAGCCACAGCTGTGACCATTTTGAAGGTTGAACCAGGTTCTATCATATCCGAAATCGCAAAATTGCGGCGATTTTCAAGGTCGTCGGAGGCTGGTGAATTTGGATTATAAGTCGGGTAATTTGCCATCGCCTTGATCGCGCCGGTTCGGGGATCCATCACAATAGCAGTGCCATGTTTAGCGCGGGATTTTTCCACCCCAACACGTAATTCTTCTTCGACAATCGCTTGTATGTGAGCGTCTATCGTGGTTTTTAGGTCATATCCTTGTCTTGGCAGTCGTTTTGGTGCACCAACCATAGCACGGATACGTCCCAATCGATCGCGTTGTACTTGTTGTTCGCCATCCTGCCCTCGTAGCAAATCATCATAATTTGATTCCAGTCCCATCATTCCGCGAACCTCATGATTCACATATCCAATTACGTGAGCGGCAAGTTGGTCATAATTATAGCGGCGTTTGTACTGATCCTCCAGAATTACATTTCTTAGACCCAGTTTTTTCAGGTCATTATAGGCGTCACGTGTGACATTTTTTTCCAGTACTATATATCGTGCCTGACGAGGCGCTTGTTGGATTTGGCGACGGTACGATGCCTCCGATACTCTTGTGTGTTTTGACAGCGTGGTCAGAATTTTTCCAATATCCTCAGCTTTAGTGTTTGGCACACGCGGATCAATCGCAACGGTGTAGGATACATTATTACTAACCAGAATTCGTCCCTTCGCATCCAGAATACTACCTCGTTGAGCAGGAATTGATACAACATCAATCGCCTGAGACGCAAAAAGTGTGCGTAGAGAATCACCTTCAAGTAATTGAATTCGCAAAATCTGTACACCGATCGCTATTGGCAATAGCAATACCATGCTCAATACGAACAGAATCCTCATCTTCGTTTTTTTGACGGGGTCTGACATGCGATTGTTAGGTGAAAATGACG
>DLXM01000171.1 GCA_003448835.1 Bacteroidota bacterium
GTCCACTTTTTTGTTGCAATTCCACTATTATTTAACCTCTGGTAAATAGCCTCAAAACAAAAATGTGCAATCATGCCATTAAGGTTGGTTTACCCTGTTGCCGTATTTGATCTGGAGTCCATTTTGCGGGAATCAAGTTTATATTTTTCTACAATTTTCATCCGCTCCAGTTTTATGTTTTTATAATCACTGGGGGTAAGTCCCGTAATCTTTTTAAACTGGGCAATCAGGTAGAACTGATTTTTGTAATTGAGTAGTTCAGCTATTTCCGAAAGCGAAATATCATTGTATAACATCAGCTCTTTTACCCGTTCGACTTTCTGAACGACGATGAATTGCAAAATGGACATCCCTTTAACATCTGAAAAGATTTTTAAAATGGATTCTTCGCCTAATATTGCATGTTCACTTATTACTTCTGAATAATCAACCCGGGGCAAAATATCGGAGTAATGAATTAGTTCAACAATGGTATTGATAATTCTATCGATGAGTTTACTTTCACTTTCACTAAGTAGTATTAAACCTGACTTCGATAAGTTGTTTTTTAAAATGGATTGCTGCTCTTGAGATAATCCATCTAAAAATTCAATTGCACCGTGTGGTGAAAATTTATAATTGAGCGCAAGTTTCTCCAGTTCCGATTTTACGATGAGTTTGCATCGCATGCTCACCATAAATTTTATGTACAATCTTTTGCCCACAAGTTCTAGTAAACTACTATTACTATTACTATTACTTATTTCTCTGGTATTCATAAAATGTATTAATTTTATGCTATGAATCGACATTCCGTTAATTAGATAGGTAAATTTTAAAAATAAAAAAGACACTTAGTACTCAAACTAAACGTCTTGTGTTTTCGGTGAACTATAAAATTTCGTTTTACAATCAGATTTCTCACAAATTCGAACAAAACTTATCATGGTTTGATCCTTTCTAATGTTAATTTCATTTAAAAGGGTAAGTTGAGTCCTAAAAATCTTTGCCATTCCTCTTGTAGTTTCCTAAAATTGCTCAGAGTTATTCTATCATTTTGCCATGGTGGAAATTAATTAGAATGTATTTCTTATTGTTTACACTAATTTGAATAAATGATACATAAATTACAGATATAAGTGATCTCGTCTTGTACCTTGAGCATCATGCCACATCCTCATATCCGCTTTTAATGACTGTAGAGATCATTTTGAACCTATTATTTGCCTTAATCGAATTACGTGAATGAGCCGGGATGATGATAGATTGTCCCGTCTTTAATAGATTGGATTTATCTTCAATTACTATCTCTGCTTTCCCGTCAATTATCTGAATAAAGGTATCGAACGGGGATGTTTTCTCTTCCAGTTTTTCACCAGTGTCAAAAGATACAGCACTGATATTTCCGGTAGTTTTTTTGATAATCGTTTTAATCACTACGGAATCGGGAACATATTCAATGATTTCGACAATGATCAAGGCTTTTGATTTTTCGAATTCTAATACTTCCTTTTTCATGATATTTATTAACGCATTTAGGAATTTATCGTGACTGTTAATCCTAATCGATTGGGTGCCGACTATCACTGATCACGATCGTAGTACTTGTCTGTATTCAACTAGTAATATTCATAGAATCCATTGCTTTTGTGTTACATCCCTGATGCGAATTATTACATAATTCATGGATTTGATCATGAGTTATTGAAGTATATACCTGATACATATCTGTATTTAGGTTGATAATAGTAACAGGTGATTACTTCGATAACTGTACATAAAAAATGAGTTCCCTTCCACTATCTACCGGGTCAACTGGTAGATAAATGAAAGAGAACTCTCTCTCTCTTGCGAATTTATGTAATGCTAATAAGTGTTTAGACTTAAAATGTTTGCTATGGCTACAGGACTCGTCTGCCCTGGATTACCTGTAATAGGATTGCAATGATAGCTATAACGAGAAGGATATGGATAATACCGCCAACGCTATATCCTACAAACCCGATTACCCATGCAATTATTAAAATTACGGCAACTATATATAATAGATTTCCCATGTTTTTTTGTGTTTTGAGTGAATGTTAATTGCTTGTACGTGGAGTTGAAAAGAAATTGTCTAATGAATCATCGAGATCATCCATTTTTTCGTTGAAACTTAATTTGAAATCATCCCAGTTTTCTCTACCTGAAACTCGATAATTGTCCATTTCGCGTTGAAGTTCACGATGAGTAGTTTCATGTTGGGTAAGTTTAGTTTCAAGTACAACTCTTCGTTCTCTGTTCGTTTCATTTTGAATTTTTTGTTTTATATCGCTCATAGTGCGATTATACTCATTGATTCGAGTTGAATTTTCAGTTTTGAAAATTCGAAATTCAGCTTCAACTTCACTTTTTGCGATTTCCAAATCACGATTAGCTTCGATTGTCTCGACTTTAGCATTTTCCATCTTTTTAGACGGGCTATCACAACCTGAAACAACAAGTGCTGCTATAAGTGTGAGAGTTGTTAATATTCCTATAGAATGTTTCATAGTTATTTCTGTATTGTTGATGTTATTAATATTCCGCATTCACAATGTGGCATTTATTCAGCGGAAGTACGTTATAAGGAAGTAGGTTGGAGTTATAAATTTGACAGTTCTTCAAGACTTCAGTTAGTCTTACTTCAGTTACCCCGGTGAATCTTTCTAATTGACTATTTCACTAAGAAATAAAAGCTCTTAAACTTTATATCGTCTTTATAGGTTAACTGCTCTCGCCTTACATATATATCATATCGCTGATAGATCAAATGAGTTGCTTTTTTTTGAAAGCTGTAAATCATGTAAACAATATTGAGTGTTCTATAATGCTATTCGTGTCTCATTTTGTCAGATTTGTGTAGAATCATTTATCAAAACTAAATCATCGAACCCGATAAGCATACTATGGGGTGATTATCTCCACTTATCATAATCAGAAAAGACTTATGCAAACAAGAGCTAAATTATTATCGAAGGATCCCACGAAACCCAGAGGGGAAGGCGCCAGAAAAGGTGAGCATACATCTCATTTAATGGAATTGTTTGAAGAACAGTTGAAAGACATTCTTTGGGCTGAAAAGGCATTAATAAAGGCAATTCCCAAAATGATCTCAATGGCTACTTCAGAAGATCTGATACTGGCATTGACTGATCATTTGAAAGAGACACATGAACATATTTCACGTCTGGCTAAAGTTTTCAAAACGATCGACAAAAAGCCAACGACTGTTAAATGTGATGCAATGGAAGGGCTGATTGCAGAGGCCAGTGAAATGATGGAAGATTGTGAAAAAGGTCCAAAATGTGATGCCGGAATTATCGCAGCTGCGCAAAAAATCGAACACTATGAAATTGCAACATACGGAACCCTGCGAGAATTTGCAGATACATTAGGTCTAATAGAAGCGGAGTCGCTACTTATGGAATCACTAAATGAAGAAAAAGCTGCAGATTTAAAATTGACTGAAGTGGCTCTTGAAGGTGTGAATATGGAAGCTGCAGCAACATAACAAATACATGTTGCGAACACAGGTAACATCAAATAAGTGAAAACAAAATGAATAATCTTTTTAGAGGTGCACTGGCTGGATTTGGAGCTATGAAGCTGGGTGGCGGCTGTTTTGGTACCATTATCGTATTCATAGCTATCTGGCTGCTACTTGGAATGTGCAGTTAATCCAAATTCTCATCAGAAATCAATAAAACAATCCAATAACATTTAAAAAAAGAAATATGGAACACAATAATAATATGAACAATAGAAATAGATCATCTGAAAATGGCATGCTAACAGGTATGTTCAGTGATCGACAAAGTACTGAAAATGCATACAATACAATGCATGACAGAGGGTATTCACAAGATGAAATCAACCTGGTAATGTCTAAAGAAACACATAAGAAATATTTTTCTGATGACATGGAAGAAACCGAATTGGGTAATAAAGCTGCTGCTGGATCCGGTGCAGGATCAGCCATCGGTGGTACTATCGGAGCGATTGCCGGAGTCGTAGCAGCAATTGGAACCAGCATAGTTATTCCGGGACTTGGACTTGTAGTGGCCGGACCACTTGCCGCCGGATTAGCAGGTGCGGGTGCCGGTGGAATAGCGGGTGGAATTATCGGTGCTTTGGTTGGCTGGGGAATTCCAAAAGATCGCGCAAAACTGTATGAGTCAGGTATTCAGGATGGACACATTGTGATGGGTGTTAAACCCAAAAATGATGAAGATGCTGCATACTTTGAAAGAAACTGGCAAGAAAATAATGGTCAGCAAATACACAGATAGAATTCAGGCGTATAAAAAATTAACTATTTATTAATAAATCATTTAAATAACACATCATGGACAAAGAGAAAACAATCGACGCATTAAACCAACTTGTAGAAATTAATAACGACCGAATTGAAGGTTACCAAAAAGCCGCTGAAAACACAGAAGAGAGAGATCTTAAAGAACTGTTTTCGAGATTTGAGCAAACCAGTATGAACTGTAAGCGTGAATTAACAACAGAGATCCAGAAGTTTGGTGGAAAAGTTATTGAAGGTACAACAACATCCGGAAAATTCTTCAGGACCTGGATGGACTTTAAGTCAGCCCTCACCGGCAAGGACAGAAAAGCAATTCTAAATTCATGTGAGTATGGTGAAGAATCAGCTGATGATACGTATCAAACCGTTTTGTCTGATGAATCAGAGTATCTGAGTCCTCTGCAGCAATCAATGATTCGTGAGCAACACAATAAACTAAGAGCAGATCGAAGCAAAATCAAATCAATGCTTAATGTTTTGGTTGAAGCCTGATAGCATAGCACAATAAATCGATTAGAGTTTCAGCACTTCTGTACTTATTAAATGCTTTATTAGCCTTTAATTTGTTTGGGAGTGCTGTTTCATTTATGATTCGGCAGGGACTAATTCAGGGTCATGATGTCTGGAATCATAATGAATGTGTGCAACTTTTTCGCGAATGTTATACTTATCTTTAGTTGATAGAATATGTACCGTTAAATTCGAGAGTGAGATCGGTATTCTGTTTTTCAACTTCCCATATTGATTGTAATTCAGGTTGGTTCCGTCAAAGATTACAACGATTCCTGAACCAACAATTTCCATAATGTTGCCTTCCCTGATTATAACACCAGTATCTTCACCCAATCCTACCCCCAATTTATCCGGGAATAATGCAACAGCCTCGGCTAGCCTGCCAAACCGATGTCTGTTGATAAAATGGCTGTCGAAAATAATCTCAGGCATCAAACCGAGACCTTTTCCCATTTTTAGATCGTTTTTTCGAATAATTGTCCCGTTTCGGCCACCAGCAATCATCTCCTCGGCCATTACAACAGCCCCGGCACTGGTTCCTGCAATGGTAAATTTTTCATTTTCATAGCGATCACAAATCAATTTATGTGCTAAGGTATCATTAAAAATCCTGCTGATTTTGCTCTGATCTCCTCCTGAAAATAGTATGATATCGGCATTGGTTATTCGGTCCAGATTAGAAGATTTGTCTGCATCACTACGATCACGAATATCTAATATCCCGACATTATCAACCCCCAGCATTAAAAAAGATTCTTTATACTTTTCTCCTACGATCAAAGGAATTTCAGAAGCACTTGTAATAACTTCAATACGTGGTGTATCTACTTCAGAATTATTTATGATATCCTGAAGTATGAATCCTTCTCCAAAACGAGAATGAAAACTCTCATTGGTTATTTTAAAATTTTTTTGCTCATTGCCGCCAATTGCTATAAGCGTCCCCTTTGGTGTCTTCATTAGAATAGTTTTTGCATGATTCGATCATAACAGTATAGCCCGAAGGTAGCTAACTTTTTAATAGGAAATTACTTACTGTCAGAGGGGTTCAATTTACGAAATATTCAAAAGGTAAGCTGTTTTAATTTTGAGACTGGTTTTGGAAAAAAAGTCCTATGGTATTTGTAAACGATACTTTGAATCGTGTAAGCTTTCATACTCAGCACTTTTATAGCTTATTCATGCCACAAAAAATGAATAAAAATTCAACTAGAACTCTCATGAAAATCCTGAAGATCAATGTCATGTCCGGACCAAATATTTGGTCTGTAAAACGACCTCGACTTTTAGTCATGCAACTCGATATTGGAGATCTGGAATCTAAGCCAACCAATGAAATAGACGGATTTTACGAGCGATTAAAAACACTCATTCCCGGACTGTATGATCACCAATGTTCTGAAGGTGTTCCGGGTGGATTTTTTATCCGGGTAAAAGATGGAACATGGATGGGTCACGTTGTCGAGCATATCGCAATCGAATTGCAAATTTTGGCTGGTATTGAAGCCGGTTTTGGACAAACCCGCGGAACCGGTATTGAGGGAGAGTATTATGTGACATTTGATTGCGCAGATGAAGAGTCCGGCCGTCTTGCTGCAGAAAAAGCTGTTTTAATTGCTCAAAATTTGATTGATGGAATTGAAACAGATATGAATAATCATGTTGATGAAATAAGGTTAATGAATTTTAAAAATGCTCCGGGTCCAAGCACAGCATCGATTCTCGCTGAAGCCGATGCACGTGGAATACCAACAATTAAACTTGAGGACAATTCTACCTGGCAACTTGGTTATGGATGTAATCAAAAGCGGATTTCTGCTACGATCTCATCAGATACGAGTTATACAGCTGTAGAAATCGTTGGTAACAAAGAGATTTGTCGGAATCTTCTAAAAAGTATGTTGGTGCCCGTTGCTGATGGTGTAGGGATAAATTCTTTGGAGGAACTGAACCAGGCAATTGATACTTTAGGTTTTCCACTTGTCATAAAACCTGTGAATGGCAACCATGGACGTGGGGTTACAACATCAAT
>DLXM01000073.1:0-2470 GCA_003448835.1 Bacteroidota bacterium
ATTGACACTCCTGGTCACGCCGATTTTGGTGGTGAAGTTGAGCGAATTCTTAAAATGGTAAATGGTGTAATCTTGCTGGTTGATGCCGCCGAAGGCCCACTTCCACAAACCCGATTTGTTCTTCGTAAATCGTTAGCTCTCGGATATCGTCCAATTGTTGTTATCAACAAAATTGACCGACATGATGCCCGTCCGGATGCCGTTTTAAATGAAATTTTTGACCTTTTTGTCGGCCTGGAAGCAACAGACGAGCAGTTGGATTTCCCTGTTCTGTATGCAATCGGTATCAAGGGATTGGCAAAACGTCACCTTACCGATGAAGACACCGATTTAACTGCTATGTTTGAGTTGATCGTGAATCATGTCCCCGGACCAAAACGCGACACAAAAGCGCCTTTCAAAATGTTGGTGAGTAACGTCGAGTGGAATGACTACCTCGGACGTATCGCCGTTGGACGTGTTGAGCAAGGAACCGTCATCAAAAATCAGGATGTTGTTTTGGTCGACCAGGATGGCAAGACCAAACAAAAAGGACGTGCTACAAAATTATTTACATTCTCCGGACTCGAAAGAATTCCGGTTGAAACGGTCGGCGCCGGTGATATTATTGCTTTGGCGGGTTACGAAGAGACCAATATAGGCGACACACTGACCGATATTTCTGACATGTCTCCGCTGAAATATTTCGATATCGACATGCCGACCATCGCCATGTATTTTCGTGTAAACGATTCCCCTTTTGCCGGACTTGAGGGTAAATATGTGACCTCGAATCAGATGAAAGACCGATTATATAAAGAAATCCGCACAAACGTTTCGTTACAGGTTATTCCGACCGAAAGTGCCGATGTTTACAAAGTTTCGGGTCGTGGTGAGCTTCAATTAGCGATTTTGATCGAACAAATGCGACGTGAAGGGTATGAATTTTCAGTTTCCCGTCCGGAAGTCGTTTTGAGGGAAATTGATGGCGTACTTTCAGAGCCTGTCGAAGAAGTTGTAATTGATGTAGCAACTGAATACAGCAACAAAGTTGTGGATGTTCTGTTAAATCGTCGTGGGATCATGACATCGATGCATCAAGAAGGTGACAATACTCGTGTTGCGTTCAAAGTTCCATCCCGTGGATTGATTGGTTTCAGAAATGACATCCTTACCGAAACTCGCGGAACTGCGATGATTCACCAGCAATTTGATGCATACGAACCATACAAAGGCGACATCCCGGGAAGAACAAACGGTGCGTTAGTTGCTATGGAAAACGGAAACGTAACGGCTTATGCCCTCGAAGGTGTCCAGGATCGTGGATTGTTCTTCGCTGAGCCGGGTGACCCGGTTTATATGGGACAAGTTGTCGGTGTGAACAACCGAAATGAAGATATGATTTTGAACGTGGTTAAAAAGAAAAACCTAACCAACCACCGTGCATCCCAGACCAGTGATTCGGTCAAAATTGGAGTCGCTCGCAAGATGAGTCTCGAGCAGTGTATCGAATTCATTGACGACGATGAATTACTGGAAGTCACTCCGAAAAGCTTGAGAATCCGCAAGAAATTCCTCGATCCAAACGAGCGCAAGCGCAACGAGAAGAAGTAATTCTCAGTTTCTTATTTGATTTAAAAAGAAGGGCGCCACAAGCGTCCTTTTTTATTTGTGCATTCAACGACATTAAATTTATTGTATCATCCTCAATCAAGGATCCGTGTATTCTGTGTAATTTGTGAATGATTACCAACCATTGAGGTCTTAGTTGCCCCTTATAAATAAATAAAACGTTGACCTCCTCTAGCTATGAGTCAAATGGGGCTAAATGAATTGGAATTTCAGACTTATCATTTTATGAAGAGTAATTATTGGAACTTGAACTTTCAAATCGTAGGTGTTACGGTCATAACGAATATCAAATAATTCGACTGGTTATTGCATAAACATTTTGTTGCACACTCTGGTATCGTATCGGAGTCATTCAAGTGGAGCAAATAATTATACACCTCCAAACATCGTATTTGCAGCATGAAATTATTTTTAACTTAGTATTGCATGTTTGGTTTTTTTTTTTTTCACATTCAGAAGAGGTTAAGTTATTTTTGTCTAAATAGTCTACTATGTTACAACTTACAAATACTAAATACCTAAATGTATTTCTAATAAGCCTTAGTTTAGTCTTTTTTTATTTTGGCTTTAAGAATCTAGTCATGAATTATTCTGAAAATAAGGGCAATGAAATCTTATCACGTGAATTCGACTATATCGTAGAAAACAACACATATTTCGAAAACTTGAATTTTAAAGCATTGAGTATTGTCGAACCTTTTTACGAAGGCACGTATCAAAATGAAGATTCAATCAAACCGGATTGGCTGATTATGTTCGCGACAGGAGCAAGTAATTGCAAGAATAGTTTGAATGAAATTAATGATTATGTAGGGTTATCTCATAAATATGGGGATGCTTATGGCACCTTCACGACTCT
>DLXM01000073.1:2484-13170 GCA_003448835.1 Bacteroidota bacterium
TTTCTTAATGAAAATAAAATGTTTTTAATTGACTTAAATAATTCAATAGCATTTCACGAATATACAATGCCGCAAATCATGACTACCTCTCTAAGCGTCAAAGAAATTGCATTCAATAATGCAATGTTAGATTACATAAACAAAAAAATGGAGTAAGTGTATGACTTTATCACTAAAATTCTCGTTAATAACTCTTATCCTGAGTGTTATATTTCTATTAATTACTGTTAGTATTGGTAGTTCAGCAACATCTATGGATCTTAAAATATGTTACCATTGTGGAACAGCAGAAGCATGCGATGATGGTGGACAAGCTTATGGTTGGACCGGTTGCCACTATGTACCTGGAGCTACTCCTCCGAATAATTGTCTACCAAATGGTAGTCCATATTGCGGGATTTAAGTTCATTTTGAAGGGACTCGGTTGAATAACTGCTTAGTCCCTTCAATCCAATTCTAAATTTGACTATCAAATGTACCAAAACATTATTTGGCTCACGATTATTAGTTTATTTTTTTGCGCAAAACTTAATGCACAAAAGAATACACTGGAATTGAATCCAATTCTTAAAATTGGATATGCTGATTCTGAAGATTTTAACTATATATTTAGCAACATCAGAGGAATATCAGTTAATTCGATAGGGAATATTTTCATTGCTAATGCTGGAGATAATACTACCCGCATTTTTGATAAAAATGGAAAATATATTAAAAAAATAGGTGGTAGAGGTAGGGGACCTGATGAGTTTTTGGATGTGTCATCAATTTCGTTAAATACAAATGATGAATTAACCGTTGTTGATCGTTATCAAGATCGAATTACTCGATATATTTTCGGGCATGATGAGATTGAGACCTTTTTATTGCCAGAATCATCATTAGGTTCACTGACTCACTCGTGGACTACTCCTCACGATCAAGATTTATTTTTGTTGTACAGAAGGAATAATGAATCACAAATAGATGGGAATTTGATTCATATCTACAATACAGAATCAGAAAATGTAATTGGCCATCATCTGGACGTATTCAATTACTTTTTTGATAGTAAGAAACCATTAGAAGTTCAAATGTCGACCGTACCCATATATTTCGCTACAACTTTTGGGAAAGATCAAATTGCAGTTACATTATTATATTACACTGGAAAAATTATAACTTTAGATAGCAAATCATTTAAAACGGATCAAATAGGATCACAAACTATTCCATTTTATCAGGAGTATAGTTATAATAGAAGAAACTATTATCGATCCACAGGTGAGATGGGATTTGTTACAAACTCAGGCCCAAATGGTAGGTTTTTCTATAAAATTAACGGATTAACTTTCGGATTAGTTGGGAATAGTAAATATTTGTTACATTTTTATGAAACCTTTGAAGGAGCTGAAAGACATCCATTTGTAACAATATACTCAAATACAGGTCGTAAAGTGAAAGATATTTCTTTAGCTCACTTAAATATTCAATTTTACAATGATGAATCAGTATCAATCATACCTCACTTTTTAGATGAGAATAATGTATTGTATGTAGCAGATTACAATGAATATCCCAAAATTTTGCTCTATTCTACGAATTTAGACGATTTATAAAGTTATCATCCAATATTAGAATAGCTTCGTTCGTATAAGGCATTAATAAAGATTGTTAGCTCTAATATGTATGGGGCTTTTAAAGTTGGCAGTGTAATGATTGAATGTTTCAAAGAAAAATGATTACTCTTTTAATTTACAAATCTATGAGTCCTATTGTTTTATCCTTAGTTGGTGCGAAAACATTGCACTGAATTAATGCAATGTTAGATTATAATCATAAAAATGGAGTAAAAGTATGAAATCATCATTAAAATTCTCACTTTCGATGTTTATGGTAAGTTTTATATTCCTATTGATTACTGCTACTAGTGGTAATTCAAAGGAATCATTGGATCTTAATGTTTGCTATAATTGCGGCACAGTTGAAGCATGCGAAGAAGGTGAACAAGCTTATGGTTGGACGGCTTGTTTGTACTTGTCTGATTATAGACCCCCAGATAACTGTCTTGTTTACGGCAAAAGATGCTGAAGTTAATTAACGTGAGTTCGAGATAAGAAATCAAAGAAGATAAGCGTTTTGATTTTTGAATGATATCACTGAAGCTTGGCTACGAAATAACCCACTGTGATGACACTCTTTTAATCCCGATTGACCTTTTTTTATTTGCAGATTCGAACTTAATTATGTTAATTACATTGAACTAAACTAAAGGTTCGGTGTAAGATGTATATAATATTAAGGTTAACTTGCATTTTCTTGTTTGTTTATACCACAAGTATTGAAGCGCAACCAAACAAGTTTGTCATGGTACCAACTACTCAAATTGGGTTGGAGGATTCAGATGACATGAATTATATATTTAGCAACGTCCGTGCCGTTGCGACCAATTCCCACGGCGATGTTTACATCACAAACACAAGCGACCACACCATTCGTGTCTTTGATAAAAACGGCTCATTTATCAGAAAATTGGGTGGAAAAGGGCGAGGACCCGGGGAGTTTATGGAACTAACTTCCATTTCTCTTGATGTCGATGATCGGGTTGTTGCCGTCGATCGATTTCAGGATAAAGTTGTTCGATATAAGGTTAACAGTGCAGATTTTGAATCTTTTTTGTTACCTGAAACTTCCCTTGCTACACTCCGAATGGCCCAAACTCTTCCAAATGATCAAATGTTGATGGTCTACAAGCACACCGAGGGTCCAAACAGTGAAGCAAATATGATTCACATAATTGACCGTGTAAATGTAGAAGTCGTCGGGCGATATGTAGATGCTTTCACTCATTTCTATGACCGAAACAAACCGATTGAGGTAGAGATGTCATCAGTTCCAAGATTTGAGGCTACCAATTTTACTTCAAGTAAAATTGCAATAAGTCCCGGTGATTATACCGGTACAATTGTGCTTTTTGATGTCGCGACAGCATCAACTCAGTTGATTGGCCAGCGATTATCCCCATTTTATGAAGAATTCTCATCTAGAAATCGAGATTACTACAAGTCACAGGGTTTAACTGGATTGATAACGATATCTGGACAGAACGGCCGTTTCGATTATAGACCACAGGGATATGTACTTGGTTTGGTCGGAAATAGTAAATACTTGCTCCAGTTTTATTTGATGCACGAGAATAATTTGAGAGTTACGTATGTTAATATCTATTCGAGTGATGGTAAACTCATTGCTAATCAATCTCTTAATGATTCCGGAATCGAGTTTTTTGATGGCAGAACTTACCAAGCTTTCCCAAAGTTTCTAGATGAAAACAATAACCTGTATATCTATGAAAGCAGTGAATATCCCAAAGTCAATATCTACATCACTAATCTTGATGAATACTAGATTACCGCTCGTTGCAATCGTACTTGTAATGCTACTTTTGATTGGTTGCTCGGAGAATTCAGATCCAACCAAAAACATTCGGACAAATACGGTTCCACCTATTGAAGTGGAACATGTGTTATCAATTTTTGAGTCGGATGAAGATTATATCAATTATACAACTACGTTGATAACTACACCCCAAGGGGAAATTATTTTCAATGATCCCGATAACCATCGACTCATGGTTTATGGTACTGATGGACAATTTCGTCAGCAAATTGGACGAAGTGGCTCCGGGCCAGGTGAGTTTTTGCATTTGATTACTATCATAATGAGTCCGGATGGAAAACTTTACGTCCCGGATTTGAGACAAGCCAGAACCACCATTTTCCACAAACCCGATCAGGAATGGATTATTGATCGTGTTTTGACCCATACAGAAAGTGGGATGTACCCTCAGGCAGTGAATGGTACCGATGCTGTATTTCGTGCATCTTTATCCCAATCTCCAACCCCAGAGGTGTACACGTACAAACACTGGATTGCCTCCGGATCGATCGAAGATGATATTGAACTTGGTCCCAAAATCGAAGTCGATGACGTTACCTTTCTTTTAACCCCAAGTGGGGACAGCTTTAGCATGATATTGGTTCCATATTCCACTCCAACTCTTACCAAAACAGATAATCAAGGTAATTTATACATGCTGAAGTCCGGTGAGTCTGTTATTAGGAAGTATAACGCGAAGATGGAGGTACTTGATACGATTCAAATTCAACTTGACCCTGTTCCAACAACTACTGCCGAACTTGATAGTGCTCTTGTAAGAAGTAATCAGTCATTTCACAATTTAATCATATCCCATTTCCCTACTCATAAATCACTTGTAGTGTCATTTCATGTGGATGATGAGGGTCGTTATTGGTTAGAAACTAACGATTCGCCAAAATATGTTGTACTTGATTCAACCGGGAATCCGATAGGTAGTTTTGATGTCCCAGAGGGACTTAGATTTTTGCATGCATCCCAAAACCGACTTTACTTTACGAGTTCTAGTAGTGAGCCATTTCGGGTGGATGTGTATGAAGCAAAATGGTAGGGAATATTGATGCAGCGATATCATCGACTCCAATGTTTCTGACCACAAATTTCTCCACGAACAAAGCCGCCAGTGACACCATACGTTTTCACCGGGACTATAGCTATCGTTTTATACTATCGACAAAAGTTCCTATTTAGTATATTGGTCTAAGGAAACCAAATATCATGTTGACAAACGTCGAACATATTAAAAATACAATTAAACCCATTCTTGATAAATACGGAATTAAGAAAGCGGGTTTATTTGGCTCTTTTGCCAGAAATGAAGAGATTTATAATGATATTGATTTGGTTGTTAAAATCGAAAAACGAATAAGCCTCCTTCAATTTATTTCAATTAAACAGGAGCTTGAAGATGTTCTGGGGATAAAAGTTGACCTTGTCGAGTATAATGCCATTCACCCTCTCCTTAAGGATCAAATATTGAAGGATGAAGTTTCAGTTCTATGAGTAAAAGGAATCCACTCCTCTATTTATCTGATATTCTTCAAAGCATTGAATATATAGAATCTTTTTTGGCAAGTGTTTCGGAAGACGAGTTTTATAAAAATGTTGAAAAACAAGACGCTGTTCTACGACGGTTGGAAATAATTGGCGAGGCCGTTCGTCATTTACCGGAAAGTATAAAAAATAAGCGAACTGATATCCCTTGGCGTCAGATTTCGGGTATGAGAAATGTAATTGTACACGAATATTTTGGGGTTACACTTGAAATGATATGGGTGGTTGCTACAGATGACATGCTCATACTAAAATCAGCTGTCGAAAAGCTTATTCATGAACTACCACATGACTAAATTTTTTTTTAACGACTTCCCCTTTTTAACTGATATCAATAACATTGTTCATTGTATTTCTTACCCCATCGCGAAATACTTGGCTTTGGACTGGAAATAACGCTCAAAGACGTGTTTGAGTCCGGCATTTTCGGCTTTTTTTAACAAAGGGTCATCACTCGTGATTCTAAGTGCCCACTGCCGGGCTTCAAACACATACGCCTGATCTTCGACCACATCCGCAAAACGGAAATCCGGCAACCCACTTTGTTTGGTCCCCAGGAAATCACCGGGACCCCGCAGTTTCAAATCTACTTCAGCAATTTCAAATCCATCACTGGTGCGTGCCATGGTATCAAGCCGGACCTTCGCATCTTTGCTTCGCTTGACATCCGTCATCAATATACAATAACTCTTCCGTGAACCCCGACCGATGCGACCGCGTAACTGATGCAATTGCGACAATCCAAATCGCTCTGCGTGTTCAATCACCATGATCGATGCATTCGGAACATTCACTCCAACTTCGATTACAGTCGTTGATATCAATATTTGGATCTCCCCCAACGAAAACCTCTTCATCACCGCATCTTTTTCTTCACTTTTCATCCGACCATGGACCAAACCGACTTGAAATTCAGGAAATACTTTCGATAGTTGTTCTAATCCCATGGTGGCATCTTTTAGCTCCATCGCCTCGGACTCTTCTACGAGCGGATACACCACATAAACCTGTCCTCCTTTGTTGATTTCACCACGCATGAACTCATACATTTCATCCCGGTTTCGGTCATACCGAACTACTGTTGAAATGGGTTTTCTTCCCGCCGGAAGTCCTTTGATCAGCGAAATATCCATATCACTATATAATGTCATCGCCAACGAACGTGGAATCGGTGTTGCCGACATCACCAACACGTGTGGATGTTGTCCCTTGCCTAATAAATTGCTTCGCTGAAGCACTCCAAAACGATGCTGTTCATCAATCACTGCCAGACCAAGCCTATGAAATTTGACCTGATCCTGAATCAACGCGTGCGTCCCCACCACAATGTGCGCACCACCACCCTCCACATCCGTCAGGATATCCCTTCGCAACGATGCCGACTGATTCCCGGTGAGCAAACGCACATTCAGTCCAAGCGGACCCAGATACGAAATGAACGTCTGATAATGCTGTTCGGCCAGAATCTCAGTTGGAGCCATCATCGCCGCCTGATATCCTGAGTCCACTGCCATCAACATAACCGCCGCAGCCACCACCGTTTTGCCGGAGCCCACATCCCCCTGAATCAACCGGTTCATCTGTCGTCCGGAAGACACATCCGCCTGAATATCAACCAATGAAGTCAGCTGTCCATCCGTTAACTCAAATGGAAGTGAATCTTTTAGAAATGTTTTGGTCATTTCGCCGGATGAGAGCTTCGGTCCGGGATGTTTCTCGATGGTGTCCTTACGAAGTCGCATCATACTCAACTGAAACAACAACAATTCCTCGAACTTAAAACGCCTGACTCCCGCAATGGGTTCATCCTGTGTTTTTGGATGATGGATAAACTGAAGCGCTTCGGCACGACTGACCAGCTGGTGCTCGCGTAATAAATACGTCGGTAGATATTCCTCCAGCGATCTGGCATTGATGATCTCGGTGATCCAGTTCCGCAGGACCAGACTTGTGATATAGGTGTTTTTGAAAAATTGATTGGATGGATACACCGGAATGATTCCCCGATATGTATCGTCGTTTTCTTCGATATCTTCCACATCGGGATGCGACATGGACAGTTGCCGGCCAAATGATTTCACGGGTCCAAAAAACGAGACTACTTGTCCGTCGGAAAATCTTTTCTTGAAATAGGAGAGTCCCTTGAACCAAACTCCGGTAAGCGACCCTGAACCATCGTGTATGGTGACCTGAAGGCGTTTTTTTCTGGCAAAACCGATTTCCTCGATGCGAACGACTTTCCCGATGACCGTAACGGATCCGCTGTGGTCGTTGAGTTGTGAAATAGGGAGGATTCTGGAGCGATCGATATACCTTCGTGGGAAAAAATAGATGAGGTCAGAAATGCTTTTTATACCCGAAGCGTGAAGTGCCTCGAGCCTTACGGGTGACATTCTATGTAGATTTTTAAGCTCCAACTGATATACTGATATATAACAAAGTTATAGTTAGTTCACGTCAAAATGGCTTGTTTTGAATATATGACAGAAAAAGATGAATTCAGACGATTGTTTTGAAATGTTTTTTGACAGTTTATTTGGACTATTACACATATTTGTCCTATATTTGCAAGCTCTGTTAAAAATCAACCAAATCAGAAAATACCGTGCCAACGATTCAGCAGTTAATTAGAAAAGGTAGGCAAAGCAAAGTTGTGAAAACAACTGCGCCTGCGCTTCAAAGTTGCCCACAGCGACGTGGTGTATGTACAAGAGTATATACTACTACCCCTAAGAAACCAAACTCAGCACTACGTAAAGTAGCAAGGGTTCGTCTTACCAATGGTATTGAAGTAACGGCATACATTCCAGGTGAAGGTCACAACCTTCAGGAACACAGTATTGTATTAATCCGTGGTGGTCGAGTAAAAGATCTACCAGGAGTAAGATACCACATCATCCGTGGCGCATTAGACACCGCAGGTGTTAACGATCGCCGACAAGGACGCAGCTTATATGGAACTAAGCGTCCAAAACCGGGTGCAGCAGCAACACCTGCAAAGAAAAAATAGGTTTCAACCTGAATTTCATTCCAAAAGAAAATGAGAAGAAGAAAAGCAGAAGTACGATATATAAGACCAGACGCACAATTTGCGGATAAACTGGTAACCCGTTTTGTGAATAGCCTCATGAAAGACGGTAAGAAAAATACCGCCCGTAAGATCTTGTATCAGGCATTCGAAATTATTGAAGAAAAAACTGGTAAGCCAGGAATCGAAGTTTTCCGAGCCGCTCTGGGAAATGTAGCTCCTGTCCTTGAAGTTAAGAGCCGCCGCGTTGGTGGTTCTACCTATCAAGTACCAATTGAAGTACGCACAGAGAGAAGCACTGCCTTAGGCATGCGTTGGTTGATCAACTCTGCGAAAAGCAGAAATGACAAATCAATGTCAAGCCGCCTTGCACGTGAGTTAACAGATGCTGCCAATAATGAAGGTGGTGCCGTTCGTAAAAAAGACGAGACACACAGAATGGCAGAAGCAAACAAAGCATTTGCTCACTTCAGATTTTAATTAAAGAATAGTATTAAGTAATGACAGAAGCCCAAATCAAAGAGCAACTCAGGAATACGCGTAACATCGGTATCATGGCACACATTGATGCCGGAAAAACGACGACTACCGAGCGTATCCTATTTTACACCGGTATTTCACACCGATTGGGTGAAGTACACGATGGAGCTGCGACGATGGACTGGATGGAGCAAGAGCGTGAGCGTGGTATTACCATTACCTCAGCTGCTACTACATGTTCCTGGAAAGGTACACGAATTAACATCATCGATACACCGGGACACGTTGACTTCACCGTTGAAGTTGAGCGTTCACTTCGTGTATTGGATGGAGCTGTTGCAGTATTTTGCGCAGTTGGTGCAGTTCAGCCACAATCTGAAACAGTATGGCGTCAAGCTAACAAGTATAAAGTTCCACGTATTGCATTTGTAAACAAAATGGACCGTACCGGTGCAGATTTTTATAATGTGATCGAGAAAATGAGAACACGTCTCAATTCCAATGCTGTGCCTCTTCAAATTCCTATTGGATCAGAAGAGAACTTCAAAGGTGTTGTTGATCTAATTACAATGACCGGTCATATCTGGGATGACGCAACTCAGGGATCCAGCTTCAATGAAATTGAAATTCCAGCTGATCTTCGTGAAAAAGCTGAAGAATATAGACGATTGTTGATCGAATCTATTGCTGATACCGATGAAGTATTGATGGAAAAATACCTCATGGAAGAGGAAATTACATCCGAAGAAGTCGTTGTTGGTATCCGTAAAGCTACGTTGGCTCTCAAAATCAATCCTGTTGTTTGTGGATCAGCATTTAAAAACAAAGGTGTTCAATCTTTGTTGGATGCGGTAATCGCATACATGCCTTCACCATTGGATATCGAAGCTGTATCCGGTACAGATCCTGATAATGCAGAAGTAACTTTGTATCGCAAACCAAACACTTCTGAGCCGTTTGCTGCACTTGCATTTAAGATCATGTCCGATCCTTACGTAGGTAAGCTGACATTTATACGTGTTTATTCAGGTGAGCTCGAAGCGGGTTCATATGTAGTGAATACATCTACTGGTAAAAAAGAGCGTATCGGACGATTGCTCCAGATGCACGCGAATGCAAAAGAAGATATTAAGATTGTCCGCGCCGGTGATATCGCAGCTGCTGTAGGTATTAAAGAAGTCCGTACAGGTGACACCTTGTCATCAGAGGACAATCAAATCCTGCTCGAGCAAATGGTATTCCCTGAGCCGGTAATTAAATTGGCAGTTGAACCAAAAACCAAAGCTGACAACGACAAGTTGACAACCGGTTTAGCTAAACTGGCAGAAGAAGATCCTACATTTAAAGTATCAGTTGATGATGAAACCGGTCAGACTACTATTGCCGGTATGGGTGAACTTCACCTTGAAATCATCGTTGATCGTTTGAAACGCGAATTTAAAGTAGAAGCAAACGTAGGTAAACCTCAGGTATCTTACCGTGAGACCATTACCAAAGCATTTACACACCGTGAAATCTACAAGAAACAAACGGGTGGACGTGGTAAATTTGCTGATATCCAGTTCGAAATTATGCCAATGGAAGGCAATACCGGATTTCAATTTGTTAATGAAGTTACCGGTGGTAACATTCCTAAAGAATTCATTAGCCCGGTTGAAAAAGGATTCAAATCAGGACTTAGTTCTGGTATCCAGGCAGGTTATCCAATTGAAGGCCTCAAAGTACGTTTATATGATGGTTCATACCATGATGTCGATTCCGATGCATTGAGTTTCGAATTGTGTGCTCGTGCAGGTCTTCGTGAAGCGGCGAAAAGAGCAGGTCCGATTATGCTCGAGCCTATCATGAAAGTGGAAGTTATTACTCCGGAAGATTACATGGGTGATATCATCGGCGATTTAAACAGTCGACGAGGTATGATTCTTGGAATGGATAATCAGGTTGATGGTTCTGTCATCAACGCTGAAGTACCTCTTGCTGAAATGTTCGGTTATTCAACAAACCTCCGATCATTATCACAAGGTCGTGCAGTGTACTCTATGGAGTTCGCAAAATTTGCACCGGTACCTGATTCCATTGCAAAAACAATTATAGAAGAAAAATAAGTTTAAACGTTTAAATCCAATAAAGCATTATGGCAAAAGAACAATTTGTACGCTCAAAGCCACACGTAAACGTGGGCACGATTGGTCACGTAGACCACGGCA
>DLXM01000180.1 GCA_003448835.1 Bacteroidota bacterium
AGGATATCGGCCTTACGTTGTGCATCAACAACACTTCCGGAAACATTCCCGGTTACTTTCCCATCTATTATTTCTAACTGATTGGCATATACATAATCAATTCCGAGTTTTTTTTGTAAATAGTTACCGAAATACTGAAATCCACCACTGATTATAGCTGTTTTATACCCAATTTTTTTCAGGGTTGAAATCAGATGTTCAGCACCCTGCGTTAACGGAAGATTTGCAGCGATAGATTCAAGCACGGATTCATCCAATCCTTTTAACAATCCTAGTCTTCTTGAGAAACTTTCTTTGAAGTCCAATTCACCTTGCATTGCAAGTTCTGTGATTTCAGAAACTTGTTTTCCCACACCAGCTGCTTTCGCCAATTCGTCAATTACTTCTACCTGTATTAGAGTGGAATCCATATCAAAGGCCACCATTCTGCGATTTCGGCGGTAAACATTGTCGATCTGAAAACTGATATCTATGCCAAGATCTTTAGAAATATCCAGAAATCGTGCTCGCATAGCGTCAATATTACCAGGGGTTCCACGCACAGTGAACTCAATACAAGACCTGGTTTGCGTTTTCGAGTTCAGAATCGATTTTCTACCTGATAATCGTTTAATACTGTCGATATTCAGTCCATTTTCACTAATCAGTTCACTAATTTCAAAGACATGACGTGCTTCAATTTGTGGTCCCAAAACGGTTATGATGTATCTGGGTTTGCCCTGAAGCTGGACCCAATGTTCATACTCATCTACAGTGATCGGAGTAAATTTCGTATTTAATCCAAGTTCGTGAGATCTAAAGAGAAAATCCCGCAATACAGGGGCACTTGAGGCATTTTCAGGGACTTCAATTAAAAATCCAAGTGATAAAGTATCATGAATTACTGCCTGACCTACATCCAATATATTTACGTTGTGGTCGGTTAAAACCTTTGTCAAAGAATTGGTAAGTCCGATTTTATCAGTTCCTGAAAGCGTAACAAGAAATAATTCGCGCATTGATGTGTATTTAATCCCTAAAATTTGTGCCTAAGTTACAAATGAACCCGTCAATATCGAAGTAATTTCAAAAATTGATTTGGGTAAATGATATATTAGGGAATAGGGATGAACAAGTTTATCAATACAAATTTAATGTTATGGCAAGTGATATTGACAAAATTCGCCGAGACTACAAATCACGCTCATTAGACGAAGCAGATCTTCATAATGACCCCATTCAAATGTTTTTAAAATGGTTTGATGAAGCGGGTCAATCCGGTTCTTTGGATGTAAATGCTATGACATTAGCTACTGTAGATGAATCCGGCAAACCTTCTACCAGAATTGTTCTATTAAAAGGCGTCGAAAATGATTCATTTGTTTTTTTTACGAATTATTTGAGTCGAAAAGGACAAAATCTGGCCGCGAATCCAAATGTGAGTTTGTGTTTTTTCTGGCCTGAACTCGAAAGGCAAATTAGAATCGACGGAACTTGTTCTAAAATTGCATCTGTGGACTCTGAAAAATATTTCAGAAGTCGTCCGTATGAAAGCCAGATTGGGGCATGGGCTTCAGCTCAAAGTTCAATCATTTCATCACGAACAGAACTTGAAAACAATTTCAAATCACTGATGCAGAAATACCCAACCCCTGAATCTATTCCTTTCCCGGAATTTTGGGGTGGATATAAAGTTAATCCTACTGAAATCGAATTTTGGCAAGGTCGCAGTAGTCGCTTACATGATCGTTTTTTATATTTGAAGCAAAAAAACAGCTGGACTCTTAACCGTATGTCACCTTGATATATAGGGTAGTTATATTAAGGTAAATTATAGATAAATGGCGAAACGTAAATTATCCAGGTATCAAGAATTATCCGGACTTGAGAATGTTATTGAGCTCGAAGATTATCACCCGGAGACGGTAAGTCCACATCGGGGTCGTTGGTGTGAATCCGTGTTTGGGAATGATGCTCCTTTGATTTTAGAATTGGCCTGTGGGAAAGGGGACTATACTCTGGAACTAGCGCAACGATATCCGAACATAAATTTTGTAGGGGTAGATATCAAAGGAGACCGAATTTGGCGAGGTGCGGTTGAAGCGCTAAAAAATAAACTCACAAATGTTCGATTTCTTCGAATTTATATTGATCATATCACTAATTATTTTTCTGAAAAAGAAGTCGATGAAATCTGGATTACTTTTCCGGATCCGTACTTAAATGAAAAAAAGGAAAATAAACGGTTGACTTCACCTATGTTTTTGGAAAAATATCGTCAAATTCTCAAAAATGGGGGGCGTGTAAATCTTAAAACTGATTCTCCTGAATTGTTTTTCTTTACGATGGAAGTCATTGAAGATCAAAAATTAATCATCGTAAGCAAGGTGCTGGATGTTCATGGAAGTAAACATGATGTACCCAATATGGATATCCTTACATATTATGAGAAGAAGCATTTAGAGGATTCCAGAACGATTTATTTTGTCAGTTTCAAGCCCTGAATTAAGCTAACTCGAACCAATTCTTAGAAAGTAATTGCCACTCCGGCTACAAAATTTCGTGGCATTGCAGGTTCGTAAGATCTGCTTCCAAATGCGTTTATCGAAACAGATGAGATATAATTAGCATCCATAATATTTCTTATCGATAGATATGGTTTCAACACGATATCGGATTTTATGTCCAGCACAATTCCGTGGTGTGATAGTTGATAATTAACCACAACATATCCTTCCGAACTAGCTGTATTCGCATTATTGGCATACATTTTGTCTTGATATTTTAGCTCAATTCGGTTGCGAAATTTCCCGAAACTATGATCAAAGGAAGTATTTAGTACATTTTGAGCGATTCCAGGTAATAATTTTCCTTTATTGGGATCATCATCACCAAATGTGAATTCGGAATGTGTATATGCAATATTCACTTGTGAACCAGTTGAGATATCCCATTGCATCGAAACCTCAAGACCTTGATGGTTTGTTTTACCACTGTTTTCGAAAAAATTACGATCCCCACCAGCTTCTGTCTGAAATGAACTAAGTCTGTTTGAAACTTGTATAGCATATACGGCCAGATCATATGTTAAACGGACCTTTTGGAGGTATCCGCGAATGCCCATTTCAAGACCGATACTTTTTTCTGGATCCAATTCCTGATTAAATCCACGCGATAGGTCCGGGCGATTTGCTAATTCTGTCGTGGTAGGACTCTCAAATGATGAAGTCAATCCACCAAAAATCGTCTGATCATCAAATGAATATGTAAATCCGAGTTGTGGAGTGATTGCGGACATCCATCGGTCACCAGAAGCAT
>DLXM01000208.1 GCA_003448835.1 Bacteroidota bacterium
CAAAAACACCTTCCAAATCACGAATTTTAGCACTTTCGGCTAAAAATGAAGCCAATTTAGAGGCTTTAGCTGAAAAAGTAGCCGGAGATTTAGCCAATATGCCACAGGATATGTGGTCTGATTATTGTCGTTCATACGCCTTCGGACGTGGACATTTTGCCAAACGAATTGCCATTAAAGCCGATTCGCCTCGGTCAGCTTCGACACAACTGATTGAAAAAGCATATCACATCAGCAAAAAACCATCCCAACGACCCCGAATTGCGTTTTTGTTCACCGGACAAGGACCACAATATGTGAACATGGGTAAACAGCTGTATGATGAAGTTCCATATTTCCGGGAAATGATGGATCGATGTGACAGCATTGCGAGCCCGATTTTGGGGCAATCATTATTGGATATAATCTATCCGAAATCTGAAGCGTCAGACGACCAACCATCCAAAATTAATCATACAACAATCACTCAACCTGCGCTTTTCGCCTTCGAATACAGTCTGGCAAAACTATGGCAACATTGGGGAATTGAACCCGATGCACTCGTCGGACACAGTCTGGGTGAATTTGTTGCAGCAACGGTTTCAGGACTTTTCAAATTGGATGAAGCCATTGCGTTGGTTTGCGCTCGTGGTAGACTTAGATTGGACTGCGATTCGGGTTCCATGGCATCCATTTCATTGCTGTCTACAGAAGTGGCGAAACTACTCGAATCCAGTGGGTTACAGAAAAAAATCAGCATTGCAGCCATAAATGGACCCGAAAGCACCGTAGTAGCAGGAGATTCCGATTCCATCGATCAATTTTTGGAATATGTAGTATCAGCCGGACACGAAGTAAAACCTCTGGCGATATCGCACGCCTTCCATTCGCCTTTAGCTGAGCCAATGATTCCAGCATTTGAAAAAATCGTTGATAAAATGTCTATCGGATCTCTCGAGATTCCTGTAATCTCAAATGTTACCGGCGATTTTGCGGATGTCGACGTTGTTGGAAATGCTGCATATTGGGGTGATCATATCCGTAAACCGGTCAATTTTTATACCGGAATCCAAACATTAATCGATGACGGATTCGAAATATTTATCGAAATCGGTCCAAAGCCTATTCTTTCAGCCTTTGGTCGTGATATCTCCGCCTCACTTGGTAAAGAACAAAAGCTACATTGGTTACCGAGTTTGCGCAAAAATATTGACCCATACGATCAGATTTTACTCAGTTTAGGAGAACTCTATAAACTCGGTATTGATGAATCGGTCAAGGGATATTTGTCAGACGGTCCCCGATATCCTATTCAAGTGGCGACAACCCCATTTATCACAAGTCGATATTGGTATTCCCATGCAGATCAACAAACGCATGGACCAAAAATTGATGGTCATCCACTCCTAGGTGAGCACTTGAATTCTCCGGCTATTGCCATGGATATCCGGTTATTCAGAAACGTGTTATCGGTGAACAGTTCTACATTTTTAGCGCACCACGAAGTATTTGGCGAGGTCGTTCTGCCTGCAGCCGCTCACCTCGAGATAGCATTAGCTGCTGGAAATACTATATTCAAATCAGGTGCAACTGTCAGTGATGTCTCCATACACAGTGCACTTATTTTACCGAGAACTTCAGCCGTGCAAATTCAGACGGTTCTCAAGACTACAGCAGATCAGTCTGAATTCGAAATTTTTTCACAATCCGATGAGAATACGGGTGATTGGGATGTCCATTCCGGCGGAAGATTGTCCAAAGTAACTACCCCGCGTCCGGGAAAATTCAATATTCAAGAGCTACAAAAACAGTGCTCCGAAGAAATTGAAGTTGAAACCTACTACCGCAGCTCCAGAGAGCTTGGAATTGCACATGGCGAGCATTTTCAGGCCATGAAATCTCTCCACAAAGGTAAAAATGGGTATCTGGGACAGCTAAAATTACCAGCCGGCGTAGGTGGACTCAATGATAAATCGTTTTATATCCACCCCGTTTTGCTGGATGCTGCTTTTCAAATGGCCAGTTATCCTCTAATCGATCTAAACTCAGCGTTTCTGCCAACCGGACTCCAAAATCTCAGTTTCTTCGATTATCTGGATCAAACAATCTGGTGTTATGTTAAACCGGTCACCGAGTCCCTCGACGATAGCCTGAAACTCTATGAAACCGATCTTTGGTTATTGAATGATTCCGGAGAAGTGCTTGTCAAAATCGACAACTTGAGATTTCAGCGGGTCGATTTAAAAATGTTGCCGGGACAACGTTCCAAAATTGACGACTGGCTATATGATATTGAATGGAAATCGAGTCCGATACCGGGAAATGCAGCGATAAACCTTGCGAATCCGGCTGAAGTGACGAAAAATCTGAGTCAAAAAACGATAGAAGTCGCCTCTGCATGTGAGTTTTATGGCGATCTCTTTCTTGAAATGGATCAGTTGTCCACATCATTTATTCAGGACGCATTAGTTCAAACTGGATGGAATCCTTCGGTTGGGGATTCGATCACATCAAAAAATTTGTTCACAATTTGTGAAGTCGCCAAAGAATTTGAATCACTTTTTGTCCGCTCACTTGAAATGCTGGCAGAGGATAAAATCCTGAAACGCGATAGTGATAAATGGGAAGTTCTGCGAGAATTCAAGACATTAAATCAGACACAAATCGATCAGACAAGTGCACGATTCCCACAAGCTAAATCAGAATTAACATTATTCCTTAGATGCGCCTCATCACTCGGAAAGGTCTGGCAAGGAACGGTCGACGCACTTTCCCTACTCTTCCCGGAATCGGGTGATTCAGTTGCTACGTTATT
>DLXM01000043.1 GCA_003448835.1 Bacteroidota bacterium
CGATCCACGAGAAGCAACATACAATCGTTTGAATCACAAATACGGCGGAGCTGACCTACGTGATTTAAGCTTATTTTATAATGCAGATTATGACATCGATGATTCAAAATCATGGTACGCATTTGGTGGATTTTCGAATCGTCAAGGTAGTGCAGCCGGATTTGTCCGACGTGCTTTAGATGGACGAAATACACTTGAGATTTATCCGGATGGGTTTTTACCACACATCAATACTAACATCACTGATTTTTCTTTCAGTACCGGTATTGAGGGATCGATGGGTGACTGGAGCTACGATATTAGTGAGACTTTTGGACGAAATCGTCTTGAGTATGGTGTAGATCGCTCTCTAAATGCTTCATTGGGTATTTATAGTCCAACAAAATTTTATGCTGGAGCACTGATCTTTACTCAGGCTACTACAAATTTGGACCTGGTAAACAGTTATGATATTGGTACAGCTTCACCACTCAGTGTGGCAGTTGGGGCTGAATTTCGCTTTGAAAATTATGAGATCGAAGCAGGGGACGGACCATCTTTTGTAACCGGACCAGTTGCCGGAAAAGCTCCCGGTGCCCAGGTTTTCCCTGGTTTCACTCCTCGTAATGCAAGTTCTGAGGAACGTACCAACATTGGTGTATATATCGATTTCGAAAATGATGTAACATCACAACTGTTACTCGGTGCTGCAGCACGATTTGAGAGTTATAGTGATTTTGGTTCGATTGTAACCGGAAAATTCAGTGGACGATATGAGTTTGTTGAAGGGTTTGCTCTTCGAGGTGCAGTAAGTACAGGATATAGAGCTCCATCCCTTGCTCAATCGTATTTTTCTGCAGTTTCTACCAACTTTATAAATGGAATACCATTTGAAGTGGGTACTTTCCCTGTGACCAGCGCACCTGCTCGTGCTTTGGGTGCTATTGATCTGGAAGCTGAAAAATCGGTTAACTTTAGTGGTGGATTCACTTATACAAAAGATAATTTCAGCTTAACGGCAGATTATTATGACATCTCAATTAAGGATAGAGTCGTTGTAAGTGAAAACTTTACCGGGTCTGGTCCTGGTGGATCTATTCAGGAATTTCTTGCGACTCAAGGGATCAATGCAACTGGTGGACGTTACTTTACCAATGCTGTAGATTCTCGAACACAGGGTGTGGATGTCATTGCACGATATGCATTGCAACTTGATGAATATACGATTCGTGCGACTGTTGGGGCAAATTTCACCAATACTGAAATCACGAACAAAGATCAAATCACTACTCCTTCTGCACTCGCGCAGTATACCAGTGTACCTTTATTTGGTCGTGTAGAACAGGGGCGTTACGAAGATGGTCAACCGAATAGCAGCATCCAAACATCATTGAGTGTAGCTCGTGGTAACTGGGATGTTGTATTCCGTTTGAATCGTTTTGGGGAGTTCACAACGTATCATACATCAAATCCTGATCTTGATCAGACGTACTCCGCTAAATTTATCACTGATTTGGAACTGTCTAATCAATTGGGTACCGGAGTTGTATTTGGATTTGGGGTGAATAACTTGTTCGATGTTTATCCCGATCGCACCTATCAACCAAGTAGTAATGTCGGTATTTTCCAATTCAGCGGACAATCTCCATTTGGTTTTGATGGACGTTACGTTTATTCGAGATTGACGGTTAAATTCTAAGGAGATACTATGATCATATTTTGATCTTGTTCTTCCAATCTGTTGCATAATTTTTCGAAAATTATGCAACATAGTTATTTTCATAAAAAGGTGCTTTCTTAACTGAAAGTGCCTTTTTTGTTTGAATGAACCTGTCCGAAATTAATTTGACACAAATTTTCTTCTATTTGGTCGTGATCAGCACTGGCGATTGGACATGTAGCTGAAATCAATTGATTTTTTGATAAAGTACTACTTCCAGCGCTCAAAAATTGCTCGATCCAATTCTTCCCAATGATCCGGATGGGCGATGTCGCGTAGGGCCGCAGCACGTTGTTTCAGGCTTTTCCCGTATAAATTTGCGACTCCATACTCGGTGACTACATACTGTGTGTGCGCACGAGTAGTGACAACTCCGGCGCCTTCTTTCAGGAAAGGAGTGATTTTGCTTACTCCTCTTGGTGTGACCGACTGCATTGCAATGATGGGTTTTCCACCTTCAGATAATGAGGCTCCTCGGATGAAATCCATTTGTCCACCCACACCCGAAAACTGACGCGTCCCGATTGAATCGGCACAGACTTGTCCGGTTAAATCGATTTCAATGGCACTATTGATGGCTACTACTTTCGGATTCTGTCGGATGACTTTGGTATCGTTCACATAATCGGCTTCCAGGAATGTAAAAAGCGGATTATCGTCGACCATGTCGTATAATTTTTTAGTGCCAACTGCAAATGATGAGACGACTTTACCCCTATGTTTGCGTTTTTTAGAGTTATTTACCACGCCGGACTCCAGCAATGGTAGCAATCCATCTGAAAACATTTCAGTATGGATGCCGATGTTTTTGTGGTTGGTGAGTGCTTTTAAAACAGCATCCGGAATGGATCCGATTCCCATTTGCAAGGTTGATCCATCTTCAATCAGGTCGGCGATGTATCTTCCGATTTGATAGTCTGCCTCGGTCAATGAAGCAGCATAATCCAATTCCGGAAGAGGCATATCATATTCTACCAATGCGTCCGCTTCAGATATATGCATAATTCCGTCGCCGTGGGTTCGGGGGATGTGACGATTGACCTGAGCAATCACATATTTTGCATGTTTTACGGCCGATCTGGCTACATCAACTGAGGTCCCCAGGGAGCAATATCCATGTCGGTCGGGCGGACTCACCTGGACCATGGCAACATCCAATGGCAGATATCCTTTTTCGAATAATCGAGAAATCTCACTCAAAAATACGGGCACATAATCGCCGCGGCCCTCGTTCACAGCGGATCGCAAATTCTCTGAGACAAACAGACAATTGAAGTAAAATGATTCTGCAAAAGCAGGATCCGTTATCGGCGATTTGCCGATGGTGGTGATGTTAATCAGCTCGACATTTCGAAGTTCAGTAGCGCGTTTGGCAAGTGCATCCATCAAGGCTATAGGAGTTGATGCACTCCCGTGAAGAAAAACCCGGTCGTTGGATTTGATGAATTTTACGGCTTCCCCGGCGGAGGTCCAATTGTGTTCCATGGATCAATTTTGATGTAGTTTTTATTTGATTTTGACCAATGATATCGAACTTGAGAGAAACTTCATATTACTTGGCGACATCTTAGCAAGATGTGTATATTGGTTGATATTTGCTGATAAAAGGCTTTTGAGTCCGTTTTATTGCAATATTGTACCGAAAGGATGGAAATTCTATTGTGAATTGATATCATTTCATTTGGTCTGGCTGAATAGGTTAGTCGTTTGAGTCGTTAATCGTATGTAACCAAAGAGTTTTATGAAATTCAAGATTCGCACGCCGAACACCATTGTGTTGTTATTGATGCTTCTGACGCTTTTTGCAGCGTTAACCTGGATCATACCCGGTGGAAACTATGAACGCGTGATTCAAGATGGACGCGAAGTCGTAGATCCAACTACGTTTGAATATGGTGAGTCAAATCCGTCATCGGTTATCGACCTGGTCCAGGCTCCAATAAAAGGATTTACCGATAGTTATGCGGTGTCCATTATATTGTTCGTATTCATTGTTGCCGGAGCATTTTCGGTGATTCAACGTACCGGTGCATTTGAAGTCATCATCCGTAAATCAGCCAGATTTTTTCAGAATAATCCGAGGTATCGTCCTGTTTTTGTACCCTTTTTCATGATTTTATTCTCAATTATGGGGACTACATTCGGGATGTCGGAGGAAGTGTTAGTTTTTATCCCGTTATTTTTAGCTCTATCACATGCATTGGGATATGATTCGATCACCGGAGTTGCTATTCCTTTTGTGGGTGCCGGACTCGGATTCGCCGGTGCCATTTACAATCCATTTACGGTCGGAATCGCCCAGGGACTTGCCGAAATCCAGTTATACTCCGGCTCAGGATTGCGTTTTGTACTTTGGATTTTAATGTCGGTTTTGGGTATTTATTTGATAGCCAGTTATGCTGCAAAAGTCTATCGTGATCCAACGATATCTCCCTTGCACGGACACGAAGACCACAAACGATCGCCCGAACAAAATGCGGCATTTAATGCATCTGATGAGAAATTAACTGGCAGTCACATCGTTATTTTGATCTTGTTCTTTGCGACACTGCTTATGTTGATCTACGGAGTGCTGCAATGGGACTGGTATATATTGGAGCTATCGGCATTGTTCATGATGCTGGGAATTGTGAGTGCGATTATTGCCAGGTTGAGTTCGCATGAAGCTGCTAATGCGTTTGTTAGTGGGATGAGTGATGTGATTGGTGCGGTATTGGTCATTGCCTTGTCACGGTCCATACTTTTGTTAATTAGTGACGCTAATATTATCGATACAATTTTGTTTTCATTGTCGTCCATTATAGGTGGAATCCATCCGGTGATTTCTGGAGAATTGATGCTGGTGGTGCAGACGTGTATCAACTTCGTGGTGCCAAGCGGAAGTGGACAAGCGGCGCTCACTATACCGATTATGGCTCCGTTAGGTGATATTGTGGGGATTTCTCGTCAGTCTGTCGTTTTGATTTTTCAATTGGGTGACGGACTTACAAACATGATTATCCCAACTTCCGGAATTACGATGGGCGTACTGGGGATGGCAAAAATTCCATGGGAAATCTGGGCAAAATGGTTTCTTCCAAGGCTTGCGATTCTATATGTTTTAGCCTTTGTCATGACAGCATTTGCGGTTTTGTCAGGGTACTAAAACTTTAACAATTCATTACCTTCGGGTGAACCAAAAATAAAAGTAAAACACTATTTTTAAGTTGAAAATCGATTAACATAAACAGAAATTCAAGTATCAAAAATTTCATCCATAATTATGCCTTCAAAAACGATTGTTGAACTGTTCAAAGAATTGGTACTCATTCAGGGGACATCCCTCAAAGAGCATCAAGTGGCAGATTTTGTAAGGAAATTTCTGGCTGATAAACCATTTCGAATTGTTGAGGATGATGCAGGGAAGCAGCTGGGCGGGACAACCGGGAATTTGATCATCATTCCGGACCATACGGATTTTTCGAAT
>DLXM01000082.1 GCA_003448835.1 Bacteroidota bacterium
GATTTTGATCCGGTGTCTCCTCAAACTCGAAAGAAGCCTCCAGTTCGAGCTGCATTCCACTATCAGGTGAGAATGCAAATGCTTTATTTGCTTTTCGTTTTGCGTACAAAAGGATTAAATCCCGGGCAATATCTTTAATCTGGCTTTTTGTTCGAGCTTTTTTGCGAGCCCATTCACCGGATCCCAGCTTCGTGATTTTCGGGGCAGTTCCATCTTTGCCACTGTATTTCTGCAATTTATGCAGACTGGAAACATTCACATACAATATAGAATCGTTCGCATATTGAACGACAACAGCCTCTTGTGCAATGTTTTTGACGACTATTTGCTTAAATCCCTGAAACTGTCCGATACCGTGATCAATATGAACTACAAAATCCCCAACTTTTAAATCGCGAAGTTCTTTTACTGAGAATCCGCCACGAAATTTCTTTTGGCGTACTTTGGGTCTATGATATCGATTAAAAATTTGATGATCAGTGTAAACCGCGATTTTAGAATCATGATGGATGAAACCTTCGTGGATTGAATTTATCAATAACAGATAATTCATCGAGGAATTAGGCTCTCCCAATAGCTCTTCAAAACGATCACGTTGTCCGTCGTTGTCACATAAAATCCAGGTCTGGTATTCTTTTTTACTTCGATCCTGAATGTCAGATTTTAAAATTTTTATACTACTATTGAAATCCGGTTGTGGACCAGCATTCCACTCTATGATTTCGTGTCCGGATTGTTCAAATATCCCTTGGAAATAGATTTTTTTGTAATCGTTTAACGTGTTTTGATACTCCTGGAAATCAATAAACAGATGCATCGGTTCCGGAGCATCTGAATTTCGCAATTGACTGAAATTCTGTGTTGCGTGAACCCAGAGTTCATCGATGTTATTTTCAACCAGATCGGGCTGAATAACAATCAAGAGGGTGTTTTTATCGATATATGAAAAAACACTTTCTTTTTGATCATTACCGATTGAATTAACATTGGGTACCAGTCTTGCTTCGTTCAGAAATGAAACGGAACGCTGGGAACCGGGATCAAACTCGCGAATGGATTCAATTTGATCTCCGAAGAACTCGATTCGTACCGGATATGTACCTGAATATGGAAACACATCCACAATTCCACCTCTAAATGCCACTTCGCCTGGAGCTCCTACAAAACTAACGATTTCATAACCTTGACTTACCAATTTTTCACGAAGATGATCCAGATCAAATTCATCATCTTTTGTTAAAATCAGGGTCGATTTTTTAAAATTGGTAGGAGAACCGATTTTTTCGAAAATGGATTTTGCGGAGGCGACTACAAGCGGGTATTTCTTAGCTGAAACTTGTTGAATAATATCAGAGCGTTGAACTAATAACGAAGGATCAGAAATTACATCAGTATCGTAAGGTTTTTCCGCAGTTGCGGGGAAGTATAACACATCACTTGAGCCTAATTCTAACAAATCTGATTCCAAAGTTCTTGCTGATTCTTCGTCAGGTGTAATAACCCAGGCAGGGATTTTTAAATCGTGGATGTGTTTGATCTGAAATGCAACAGAGGATCCGGCAAATTTATTCAGATAGAGTGTATTGTTGGATTCAAGTTTTGCCAAAATTTCTTTTGTGGGCAAATGAGATTGAATCTGATTGAATAAAGTTTTTAAAGCCATCTGTTGGGTACAAATAATAATAGCTCCCCTCTTAAAAAAGGAGGGGAGTACAAAAGGAAATTATGCGTGTAAAAATACGAAGAAATCTACTCAGGAGTTGACCATTTATGATTAGGTTAATTCCATTCTGAAAAGATAATGCCTTGAAATGTAGGATAGAAACAACAATAAAATCCCACTCAGCAAGTACATGGAATAATGATCTTTTCTGTCAAGATAGATCGTTTCTTCCAACTCTGATTTTTCAAGTTCATCTATTGCATTATAGATCGAAGCAAGCGCCTCGGTGTCTCTGGCTCTGAAATATCGTCCACCTGTTTTTTCGGCGATTTGTGTGAGCATATTCTCATCAATATCTACTTTAATAGGATGATATCTTTTCCCGAATACCGGGTCATTTACAGGGTAGGGGGCTGTTCCTTCTGTACTGACTCCAATAGTATATAGGCGAATTTGATGTGCAGATGCTAAATCAGAAGCAGTTACTGGATCCACTTCACCCGCGTTATTTTCTCCATCCGTTAAAAGAATGATGACTTTGCTCTCAGCTGTACTATTTCGCAGACGATTCACCGCTGTCGCGATACCCATCCCAATTGCAGTCCCATCCTCAGTTATGTTCATTTCGAGATTCAGTAATTGATCATTTAACAACCCATAATCAGTGGTTGGAGGTACCAACGTAAAACTTTGTCGCCGGAAAATTACGAGTCCAATCCGATCATTTGGTCTGTTGCTGATAAATTCAGAGGTCAGGTTTTTTGCAGCAATAAAACGATTCGGACGTAAATCTTCGGCAAGCATGGAAGTAGACAGATCTAACGAAATCACAATATCTATACCCTCAGTTGTTCGTTCCACGGTTTCATTGATCGATTGTGGACGGGCAAGCGCAATTATGATGAGTAGTATCGCCAATAAATTTAATGCATAAGCAGCCCATCGGCCATAAACACGATAATTTCCCGGTAAATTAGTTAGATCAGAAGTATCTGAAAAGGTGATAGCCTGAAATCTCTTTTGTTTATAGTACCAAAATAACAAGCCTGCCAATACAGGTATTAAAAGTAAGAACAAAAAGAATTCGGGATTTGCCCAGATCATAGTAACGGGAGTTATTAAACGGTTTTTGGTTCTATTGTTTCCGACACTGGCGAATTTTCATTTGGACGTAGACCATGACGGATTTCATGTTCAGTTTTCAGCCTTCGGAGCAATGTTTCATCATTAAATCGAATTAAATCTTTTAGAATCTCAGTTTGCTCGAGGAGAAGGATACAAGAATGCATATCTCCCTGGACTTTTGCGAATTTAATAAGATCACAACGTTTAAGAATTGATTGAACCTGCTGAATGATTTCCTCCGGAAAATGTGATTTCTTCAAACTTTGTACGAATTCACGGGTCGTTGAT
>DLXM01000387.1 GCA_003448835.1 Bacteroidota bacterium
TAAACGTGTAACTAGGTTCTTTTCAATATTGATATTGATAGTATCAAAGAGATAAACGAACGAATCGTTTCCAAAAATATGAAACGAAGTCGTATTGATGGGGATTTCATTGAGGAAATCCCCATCATGATTAAATAGAACTAATTTTCTATTTGAGATATCGAATATGTACAATCGGTTACTACTAACAGCAATATCACCAATGCGTTTAACTTCACCTGGTCCACTTCCAATGCCAGTAACAGTTTTTACTTTGGTTCCATTTTGATCAATGATATAAACCGTATTCACAGATCGATCGAACACTACGAACCTATCATTTGGTAAGGAATGAATCTTTGTTATCTGCCCAATTAGTTGGTTTTTGATAATGAGTTGATGCCTTAGTTCTAATACAGAAGAAATAGGAACAGGATCGTTATCAAAAGAAAATGGTGTTAATAGAAAGGCAGTTACAAATAATAAAAGACTCAGTTTCATAGGTCACTTTAATTTGGATTCTTTATTAAAGTATTGATATGATGGCCATCAATTACTAAGAGAATTGGCAATACTTATATATACGTATTAGTTAAATAGTTTACAAATCTTATGTATGATTACATTTAAACATGGTCAACAAGAAGTTTTTGGCGAGATTCTGTGAAATTTTACTATTTTGCCCGCTATGGAAAATACGAGCTTAAACACACCATCTTCGCCACAACCCAACGAAAAACGTACGGCTTTTACTCGTTTTTTGGATGCTGTTGAATGGCTTGGTAATCTTTTACCCCATCCCGTTACGTTATTTGCGCTTTTTGCTTTCGGTATTGTGCTTGTGAGTGGATTGGCCGGCTATTTCGAGTGGAGCGCCATTGATCCTCGTCCAGAGGGTGCCAGAGGTAGGGCGCCGGAAGGTATCATCACCGCAATCAGTCTGATGAACGGAGACGGACTCCGTCGAATCGTTGAAAATCTGGTGACGAATTTTACTTCGTTTGTCCCGCTTGGGACGGTGCTCGTGGCATTGCTGGGAGTGGGAGTGGCGGAACATTCCGGCTTGATTAGCGCTGCTATTCGTGGACTCGTTCTGAAAGCTGCTTCGTTTAGTCCGTCATATCTAAATAAAGAGAACTACCCAAATCTCAGCTCGAATTTCATTGGCAATGCCATTCTGAATCTGGTCATTTTGCTCCAGCGATTCGCAAATTTCATCCTGGCACCAAAAATCCTGGTCACCGTGACCATCGTTTTTGCAGCAGTGATTTCCAATACGGCATCTGAAATGGGATACGTGGTGTTGATTCCGCTTGCAGCTGTTGTATTTTATTCCCTCGGACGACATCCACTAGCCGGACTTGCAGCCGCTTTTGCCGGAGTTTCAGGTGGATATAGCGCCAATCTTCTAATCGGAACCGTAGATCCATTGCTCGCCGGAATTACCGAAGAAGCCGCGCGTTTGATCGATCCGGGATATATGGTTCACCCAGCTGTGAACTGGTATTTCATGATAGTGAGTACATTTTTGATTACTATCGTGGGTAGCTGGGTTACTCTGAAAATCGTAGAACCCAAGCTCGGAAAATATGATCCAAAAATCGCCAGTGAAGATTTGTCCGACGATTCCAATATGGATCCACTTACACCGGTTGAACGCAAGGGACTCAAATGGGCCGGAGTCGCAGTGCTTGGCGTAAGTGCTTTGATATTTTTATCCGTTTTTCCAGAGTGGGGCGTGTTGCGAAATCCGGATACCGGTGACGTGTTAAACTCACCATTTCTTCGGGGGATGGTTACGTTGATCTTTGTCTTTTTCCTGATTCCCGGTTATGTCTATGGGAAAGTAACTGGATCCATGAAATCAGATCGAGATGTGATAGAGGGAATGGCAAGAGCTATGAGTTCGCTGGGACTTTACATTGTACTCGTCTTTTTTGCGGCTCAATTTGTGGCCTTTTTCGGATGGAGTAACCTTGGACCAATTATCGCAGTAAAAGGAGCAGATTTACTGATTGCTATCAACTTGACCGGTCCATTGGTTTTTATACCATTTATTATGATGTGTGCATTTGTGAATCTGATGTTAGGCTCTGCTTCAGCACAATGGGCTATCACTGCACCGATTTTTGTGCCCATGTTGATGCTGATTGGGTATAGTCCGGAAGTAATTCAGGCCGCATATCGAATCGGGGATTCAACCACGAATATTATCACTCCAATGATGAGTTATTTCGGACTTGTTCTGGCATTTGCATCCAGATATGACAAAAAACTGGGCATAGGTACAGTTATATCAACCATGTTGCCTTACACTCTATTCTTTTGGATCGGATGGGTAATTCTGTTTTATACTTGGGTATTTGGATTCGGATTACCAGTGGGTCCGGAAGCTCCGACCTATTATATTCCATAAGTTGGAAATCATATCAATAGCTTAAATGGATCTTACCTCTGAAAAAATAGTGGTTGTTATTCGGTCCGCCGGAGAGCGTACACTTAATGCGTGTGTGGAATTAGTGCTTCGTGAAGTTGATCCAACATTACTTCATGTGGTAGAACTGGTTCCGTTTGAGGAAGCGCTAAGAGCCAGTTATAAAATTGGAATTCAGAGCGGCGCCAAATGGATGATGACACTGGATGCTGATGTTTTACTACGGGAAAATGCGATTCGAGATTTCATTGCCGAAGCTGAAAAGTTGCCGGAATCTTTTTTTCATATTGAAGGACTCATTTTTGACAAAATTACCGGTCAATATCGCAAAGCCGGACACAGAATGTACCGGGTTTCGAAGTTGGATGAAGCTTTATCTATGATTCCGGCAGATGGAGAGGTTATTCGTCCAGAGTTTACAACCATTAGCCGAATGCAACAAAGAGGATACAAAGCCCTGGAGTCGGGCACGGTGTTTGGGATTCATGATTTTGAGCAGTACTACGAAGATGTCTATCGTAAGTGTTTAGTGCATTCTCAAAAACACAAAGAATGGGTTCCGAAATTGATAGACCGATGGAAAACAAGAGCAACTGATGATACTGACTTTATAATTGCTTTGAGAGCATTGTATGATGGCCTTGTATTGACAACTGATGTCAAAATAGACAAGCGTGTGTACCATGATGCCGCCAAAATTGCTTTGAAGGATTTGGGATTGAGCGAAAAAAGTGATTTTAAATTTGCTGAAAATCTCACTTCAATCGTAGAAAATGTGTTGATTGAAGAGGGTCCGGTTCCTGTCGTAATCCTACCCAAATCCCCTGATTTTAAACCCCCAAATCGATTTCAGCGTATAGGATCCAAAATCAAAGAAGTAGGTATAATCAGAGCTATTTTTTATTTCAGTGGATTGGTTATCCTAAAAATCGGTCATTTTTTTACAAACCTTGGGTCGAGGCGGGTTTAATTGCGGTAACAGTATATCCTGTTGTCATGCCATTATTTTTCACAAAAAAATCGAGAAGTTTTGTGAACGGTCTTTTTAAATAATAAACAGTCGGAATTACAATCCGTGCCAATCTTTTAGAATATTTGTGCTCGATATTATAGACTCTCATCCAAAGCACATCAATTGCCTCGAAATATGAATTTCTCTCTTCAATAGTGACTTGATCAAAATCACGCAACAGAAATGCAAGTCCATACTTTGTGTATCGATAATAATCGATAGGAGCTTCATGAATGGGGAGCATGAACGGTGTTGTTAGAATTAACTTTCCACCGGGATTGAGAACATTAAAAAGTTGATTTATCGCTAAATGCGGACTATGTACGTGTTCCAAAACTTCACAAATGGCAATTACATCAAATTTTTCACTTCCGAAATCAAATGTACAAATATCACCCACCAGATCAGGACCTCTATTAGCGTCAACGTCAAGTGAAATTACGTCAAATCCTTTATTTTCAGCGAATTGATATAAGATTTTGTTGATTTCACCACCGGATCCAATAGTCAATACTTTTTGATTCGATTGTATTGATCCAAATTGAATATTTAGGAACTCATAAAGCCCTTGTCGTGACCTGAGTTTTGATAGCCGATGTATCCATTTATTCATCGGTATTTTTTTTAAATTCTTGGTTTAACATTCTCCGCAAAGTTTAGCGATTATTATACGCTCTAATCAATTCAAAAAAAAATAGAGGTTTGTAACAATAGTATGATATTAAAATTTATTTCCGGGTAAATGTCCCCATATTTAAACACCTGATGTACTATCTTTTAAATTAACGTGTAAATCGAAATTATTAGCATGACAAAGACGCCATTTTTTATTCATATTGGTACCTGGAAAACCGGTTCATCGACAATTCAATTCAATTTACACACTGTAAAGAGTGAATTAGAACGCGAAGGTATCTTTTACTTATCAAAAAGTGATAAAATGGTCGTTGATGATGCCGTTATCAGAAGTTTCACGGAGTTGAACCACGATTACATACTGGCATCCAGAAAAAAGCTTAGTGCAATTTTAGAGCGAAAAAGAGCATTAAATCCGGCAATGAGGTTTATTGCCAGTGCCGAGGAATTTAGTGGTGACCCTTTTTCAGGGTTTGAGAATAGTGGTGAAGTCGCCAGGAACGTATTCGAGATAACGAAGGATTTAAATCTGGACATAAAAATCATCGTCTATTTGCGTCGACAGGATGATTTTATAGAGTCATTGTACACCCAAAGTATCCATTTAGGTGGACATAAAACTTTTGATGAGTTTATATCCGATTTTAATGAGGATGCCTTTCACTGGGACAAACTGCTTAATTCGTATGCTGGTGTATTCGGCAAAGAAAACATCATTGTGAAACGCTATCAT
>DLXM01000152.1 GCA_003448835.1 Bacteroidota bacterium
TCCATCAGGGTGGCATGACGGAACTGGAAGCCATTCGTGCAGCGACTATGAACGGCGCTACTTATCTCGGCATGAATGATCATATTGGATCCATTGAGCCGGGTAAACTGGCTGATTTAGTAGTTATTGATGGAAATCCGCTAAGTAACATCCGTGACACCGAAAAAGTCAGTCACACGATGGTAAATGGACGACTTTTTGATGCACATACCATGAACGAAATTGGTCATCAGGAACGCACTCGATTGCCATTCTGGTGGGAGCGCGACAATATGGGTAACAACTTCGAATGGAGTTCATTCAATGTAGTCGAAGAAATCGAAACCTGTGGATGTGGACGTCATTAAAAATCATAAAATGGTGGGAGCATTTGCTCCCACCATTTTATTTAATCAACAACATCTTACCGGTCATTTGTTGATCCGCTGTGCGAAGAATGTAATAGTACACTCCGCTGGACAATTGCGCTGCATTGAACTGAACCTGATGGTGTCCGCGCATATATGTTTCATTGGTAAGAGTGGAAACCAATCGTCCGGTTACATCATATACCGAAACATTAACATGGGTGTTTTCCGGTAAACTAAATGGTATAACCGTTGTTGGATTAAATGGATTCGGATAATTGCTGTATAATTGAATGGTCTCAGGTAATTCAGCATCCGAAAGTCGATCTATACTCACCGGGACCGAGACTTTCGCGACAATTTCAAAAAATAGCTTCACCCCATCATCGGGAATACTCCATGCATTATCCATTTCATACCAATCACCATCAGACCACAACTCCCATACTTCGGGAACTGATACACCAAGTTTAGCCGTGGATGAAAGTCCGATTTTATCTTCATCAACATCTCCATATGTACCAAATTCAATGGCTATAAAAAATGAACTCGATGGAGGTTCGAATCCATCCGGTAATTCGTGGGTGACCAACGTGGGTTCACCATTATAAGCCGTCACCGGAATTGAGGAGTATGGAATCGTTACGGAATAAAACGCATCTCCTTGCGGTCCCGTACTGGTAGTACCATTGTACAATTTCAAAGAAAGATTGCCAGATGCACCAGATTTTCGATGTGCTACCCAAAATCGGATGGCATCATAAGATACCACAGACTCACTACCCGATATTGAAATAAATGACGCTTTTCCGGCATCATCATATATGTTAGTACCGGTCAGGAAGCCATCAGATTCACTTCCGGTTGCAACTGTATATACCAACTTTTGTGCTCCGGCATCATACGTTCTGAACACTTTCGTTTCGACGGTTTCGGCAGGTTGTTCAGTATCTGCCGCGGCTTGAACAGCAGCCAGAGCATTGACTTTACCGTATCCGTACAGGTTATTTGGTAGTGAACCGGTGCGATTGTCATTTCGCCCAGTTTCGGTCAATATTTCGAAAACCTGATCGTAATCGAGCGTTCGATTCGCTTGCAACATCAGAGCAACCACTCCTGCTAAATGCGGCGAAGCCATGCTGGTCCCTTGAGTTAGCATGTATCGTCCACCCTGAGCAATACTATATTCCTGAACGCCACCCTCTTCTTCTGAATCATTGGGATAGACGGTAAGGTGGGATGATAGTGCAGATATTATTTTTTCACCGGGTGCCATGATATCCGGAGATACACGTCCATCACGTGTAGGTCCCTGGCTGCTAAAATAGGATCTATCACCAAAAGTGGGTTCAACACTTCCTTCACCCGAGGGATCCGGACTCTGGCTTGTCCATGAATCACCATTCACATCGGTCCATCTTGATCGGGTAACATAAGATCCAACAGATAGCACTTTTTTAGCCGTTGAAGGAGCACCAACTGTTTGCTGGGTATTTCCCGGCATTTCAGTTACATTGTCGAAACCGATTTCCCAACCGTAAAACTGTCCCCCATCAATCCACATGTCCGCACGTCCACCAGTACTGGATGATTGAATAATCACACTCCATACATATTCTGATAAATCTACGTCCGTATCATCATCTAAGATTGCCATTTCAAATCGCCCATCCCCATTTCCGGGATCTTCAGTCGTAGATCCATCAACATAGTAATATCCGATGGTTTCGTTACCGATTTTCACAGCGACAGGATTAAGTGAATTCCCGCTTGCTCCTGCAATTTCACCCGCATCAACTGGAGCGGTAACCCCTTCAAATTCTAAATCTCCATCGTTTGTAATAGAATAGTACCCAAATCTAACCCAATCAACAGCACCTTCATCATACCAGAGTTGTATCCAGTTTGAATAAGCATCAACCGGATCTAATAATGTTTCATAAAGCTTATTTGGAGCTAAATTTGCTCCGGCATGGATAAAATCATATCCTTCATTCCCTGCTGCAGCTACGATAATACGTCCCGGACCTGTAAGATCGCTTAGGGCTGTTTCATAAGCTGATGACCCATCCAACGGGCCCCAATTTCCACCCAGAGACAAGTTAACCACTGCTGGTTTACCAAGCTCTTCAGCTCTTTCAAAAATCCAGTTCACCCCATAAATGACATCCACATCACTGAAACCACCATCACTATCGTCTTCACGAACCCCTTTAACAAAAACAATATCAGAATTAGGTGCAACGCCGATATAAGATGTGTTTGCTTTTCCACCACCTGCTGCAGTTCCTGCTACGTGAGTTCCATGTCCACCACCACCATTCCCATCACGCTGAGTCACACTACCCGGATTTGCATCAATTTGAGCCTTCGTCCAGATTTGATCCGTTCCATTCTCTTTCATGTCCATCAGAAACTGAATTCTGGTATTTCCCGGACTATGACTAAAATCGGGGTGACTGAAATCGATACCGGAATCTAAAACACCAACCACAACTCCGTTCCCACGATATTGTTGTGATAAACCGGATCCGGCGTGGACATTTACAACTCTTGTGTCTTCCAATGCCAGATTATTATTTAATTTTCGTTTCATAGCAGCTTCGACATATCGAACGGAGCTATTCATCGAAATCTCTTGCAAACGACTAGCCGGTGCGCGTCCCGCAACGATTCCATTTACATTGACCAACTCTACAAATCCCATTCCCGATAGGTCTGCCGTAGAGGCTCCCTGATCAACACGCAGTATGATATCCACCATTGGATCTAAAGAATTTACATTGCTTATTGCAACTGGAAGTTCTTTCCACTCCGGAGTATATCCTGCAATTCCTTTTTGCGCTTTGTTTGCAGTCCAGATCACATATCGAATCATTGGATCGGTTTTATGCACAAAATCCGGCACAAATGACTTGAATTGCGACTCGGTGTTTTGCAACATTTCAGCTTTTTTTGCTGCTGAACTTTGGTCAAAACTTCGAATATTCTGAGCACTTAAATC
>DLXM01000211.1 GCA_003448835.1 Bacteroidota bacterium
AACTAACTCGTTGCATCCCACCCATATTTTTTAGTGGTGCATCTGCGGGTGGATGTAAATGTGAGATGTATAATATTTTCAAGCTACTTAGTTCCTACTTTTGATAATTTTTAATCGCCTGTGCATAATTATCAATTAATTCTTTAAAAATTTTATCCCACGTAAATTTACCCGCAAATTCTGTAGCATTTTTGGACATCTCAATTCGTAAATTCGAATCGTTAACGATTTTCATAATCTTAGTTGTAAATGCATCTGCATCTTTAGGGGTTACCAAAAACCCATTATATCCATCGACGACTAATGATTTATTTCCTTGCGCATCTGCAACAACTGCTGGAATTCCACAAGCCAGAGCTTCAAGAGTTACATTTCCAAAGGTTTCTGAAATTGAAGGAAACATAAAAACATCACTACTTGCATAGGCTCTGATCAAATCTTCACCTTTTAAATAGCCAGTAAAAATTGTATCCGGCATAGTCTCACGTAGCTCCGGTCCAGCAGGACCATCACCCACAATCATGGTCTTTACTTTTAAATCCCGATTATGGAGCGCATTAAACGTAGACCTGAGTGTGTCCATCTCTTTTTCCCAAACTAAACGGGAGACGAACGTGACCAATATTTCATCGTCTTTAATACCCATCTCCTGACGCCAGGCCAAATCCCGTTTATCCGGATTAAATTTATCCAGTTCTATCCCTCTGGCCCAAATTCTTAAATCACTTTTAACCCCATTCTGTTTCAATGTATCAATCATCGATTGTGATGGAACATAGGTATGGACACTATTACTATAAAAATATTTCAGGTACTTCCATAAAAGAGGTTCCATCAGACTTAGTCCATAATATTCTAAGTAACTCGAAAAATGGGTGTGATAAGATGATACCACAGGAATCTGATGCTTTAAGGCCAGTTTCAATGCCTGAAATCCCGCAATGTCGGGCGTTGCGATATGAATCAAATCCGGTTTGAAATCCAGAATGGTTTTTTTGACCTTCCCTAATCCGACCGAAACTCTATATTCTTTACGTCCCGGTGCCGAAATGGATTTTATTGGTATTAATGTTCCGGAGTGATGAATAGGTGGGTTCTCAATGGTAGGCGCAACAACTAGTACTTTTGCTCCGATTGATTCAAGATAACCAACTAATCTGTTAAGTGTTAATGACACTCCATCAGGAATATGGTTATAATTTCCGGTTACAAGTACGATTCGCAAATTCTTCAATTTTTATATGTGAACACGTAAAATGATACGTATTTTAGAGATAGCTGGTTGGATCTGACACATCATTTTTTAACAAACTTCTAATATACGAAAATATATGAAAGCCTTTATTACCGGCGGCACCGGATTTATTGGAAGTCACCTGGTTGATTCATTAATAAGCGAAGGTGGACATGAAATCCGATGCATGGTTCGCAATAATGAAAAATGGCTCGGGGGAAAAGATTTCAAACGGATTAATTGCGATTTGAATGATCTTCCCGGTTTAAGAAGTGCAATGGATGGAGTGGATGTAGTAATACACCTGGCAGGTGTTGTTAAAGCCAAAGATACCAGAACATTTGAGCGTGTGAATGTAGAAGGAACTGAAAATCTGGTGAGGATAGCCCAAAAAATCGGTGTCCCAAAAATCATAATTTCATCATCTCAAGCCGCGGCCGGACCGAGTTTTAACAAACCGGTAACCGAAGATGATGAAATGATGCCAGTCAGTCGCTATGGAGAATCCAAAAAGAAAATGGAAGAGGTAATTCATAGAATTTCAGACCAGAAAACTCAAATTTCGATTATCAGACCCTCCTCCGTTTATGGACCTCGAGAAGAAGATATCTACCAGTTTTTTAAAATTGCATCCAAAGGAATATGTCCGATTATTGGCAGTGGCGAAGGCAAATCAATTTCGATGGCCCATGTTGACGATATTGTAGATGGAATAATACTGGCGACCAGACACGATCACAAGGGAATAAGGACTTATTTTTTATCGAGCGAACGTGGGTATAACTGGCACGAGATACGGGATGCGACTGCTAATGCGTTACAACGCAAAATACTTACAATAAACGTGCCATCCCGAATGGTCAGGTCAATCGGAAAATTCACGGAAAAAACTGCATCATTTTTTGGGTCTTATCCCGTTATGAATGAGGATAAAGCCAGAGAGATGGTACTTTCCTGGGTTTGTTCAGTAGAAAAAGCTAAAAAAGAACTGGGATACACTCAACGAATCGGCCTTCATGAAGGCATCGCTCAAACTATCGCCTGGTATAAAAGACACAATTGGTTATAAATATGATCTATCGCATTATCCTATTTTGTTTAACATTATTAATTTTTGGTAATACATTAATTGCACAACCAACACTTGTGAGTGACCGAAATTCGGTTCTAAACATTCCTGATATTGTCGCTTTGGATGCAAGTGCTACTCACATGTACGTGCTTTCAGAATCTGAAGGTTTAATTGTTTTCAGAACAAACTCTGATACGTTACAATATTTATTCACTTCTGAAGGTATGCAACAACGTGGACATACCATTTTTGCAGATGCTCGTTTTGCATATCAATATGGAGATCGAAATAGATTAACAGTAATTGAACCAACTTCCTTATTGGGTGTTTTCTCATCCACAATTCTTCCTGCACCACCAAGTGCAGTATCCAGAATTGGTACTTTTTTATATGTTGCAATGGGTCAATACGGACTCGGACGCCTCTCTTTAAACTCACCATCACAATTTGATTCTCCACCCGATCGCATAAACATTCCCGGTTTTAACGGCGTAATTCTGGATGTCGTACGAATGCCTTTGCAACTCTTTGCACTTGGTTCTAATGGGAATCTGGCTGCATTCAATCTGGATGGAGAAGACCTCGAATTCGATCGAATAATTAATATTGATCCTTCCATTCAAAATTTATTCGTTGTTCAGAACAAGCTCTATGCCACTAAAAATTCAGGCGAATTGTATGAAATTCGTGATAACGGGAGCTTAGACATAAAATTTCGTGCATCAGAACCTATTGATGACATCATTCGATGGGAAAATTCTTGGATTATACGCACTGTGAATAGTAGCATTTTACTTTGGGATGATAATGAACAATTACATGAACTCAGAAATGATGCATCAGCCGGCAATTTCATAACCTATGTAAATCAAAAATTGTGGCTTTCAAATTATGATGAATTAAGTAGTTACCATTTACAACAACAATCGCGACAACCTGTTACCAGCGGTGATTTCAAAATTACTCCAATAGAATCAGTTGTTGTCCCATTTCCACGAGCTGTATTAATTCCACTTTCAACATCAAATGTGAATCCAAATAATGTACGATTTCAATACAGTAGTAAAATTGATAACGCCACAATTGAGGGCCATGGATTTTACTGGCAACCCAGGATCAATCAGACCGGCGTTCATGCATTCACGATATCAGCAGTAACAAATGATGGTAGAATTGATAGTACATCGTTCACAGTAGATATTAGATCATTTAACTCCCCTCCTCGATTTTATCCTACTCGGCCAATAACAATTATGGTCGATGAACATTTTACTCTTCCTATTAAAGCATCCGATCCGGACGGATCTGATCCCGATTTAATTCGATATCATGGGGTCGACCTCCCTGATGGTGCATCGATTAGTGAACGCACCGGAATGTTTAATTGGACACCTGATCGCCGACAGGTT
>DLXM01000244.1 GCA_003448835.1 Bacteroidota bacterium
AATCACGGCTACCTGCTTTAGAGTCTGTACCGCTCATATTAAATCCACCAAAAGGATGTACATCAACGAGAGCACCGGTACATTTACGGTTGATGTATAAGTTTCCGCAATGGAATTCGCGTTTTGCACGTTCGATTTTTGCTTCGTTTTGAGTATAAACAGCACCTGTCAAACCATAAATTGTGCCGTTTGCAATATCCAAAGCGTGGTCGTAGTCACGTGCTTTTACGATTCCAAGAACCGGACCGAAAATTTCTTCCTGAGCGATTCTTGATTTTTCGTCAAGGTCTGCAAAAACTGTTGGCTGAATGAAATATCCGTCAAGGTCAGCAACTTTTGAACCGCCGTTAAGCAATCTGCCTTCGCCTTTTCCGATTTCAATATATTCAAGGATTGTTTTTTCAGCTTTTGGACTGATTACAGGACCCATACGGAAGTTATCCGCAGGTTCGCCAATTTGAATTTTCTCAACTTCTTTCTGAACTTTTTCAACAAATTCATCATAGATAGCGGCATCAACAATTACGCGTGAGCAAGCTGAACATTTCTGCCCCTGGAAACCAAATGCCGATGCAACTGTTCCTGCAACGGCTGAATCAATGTCAGCTTCAGAGTCAACGAGAATAGCGTCTTTTCCACCCATTTCAGCAACAACTCTCTTAATCCAGATTTGTCCCGGATTAGTTTTTGCGGCACGTTCAATGATACGTAAACCAACTTCCATAGAGCCTGTAAATGAGATGAAGCGTGTCAAATGGTGGTCAACAAGGTGGTCGCCGGCTTCTGCACCGCTTGCTACGAAATAGTTCAATACGCCGTCAGGAAGTCCTGTCTGACGCATAATATCAGCAAATAACCAAGCCATCATTGGTGTTTCAGAAGATGGTTTTAGAACGATTGTATTACCTGCAACAAAACCCGCTGAACTGATACCAGCCATAATTGCAAAAGGGAAATTCCAAGGTGGAATACAAACGCCAACACCCAAAGGAATGTAGAAATATTCGTTCAATTCGCCCGGGTAGGGGGTAAGAGGTTGCATTTCACCATAACGGATAGCTTCACGAGCATAAAATTCCATGAAGTCTATTGCTTCGCAAGTATCTGCATCGGCTTCTGCAAAGTTTTTACCGGCTTCAGTAATCATCCAAGCGTTGATTTCCATACGACGCTGACGCATAATTTCTGCGGCTTTGAATAGGTATGAAGCACGAGTTTCAGCAGGAGTGTATTTCCAGGTTTCAAAAGCTTTTGCGGCGGCTTGAATTGCATCTTCGGCATGACTCATCACACCTTTCTGGAAAGTACCGACTACTTCGGTCTTTCTTGCCGGATTGTAGGATACAGTTTTTTTGTCAGTGTAAACATCTTTACCACCGATTATGTTGGGGTATTCCTTTCCGAGTTGCTCCCTGACCATAGCCAGAGCTTCTTGTTGTTTTTTTACATCCTCAGGGTTCTGAAAACTCAGAGGAATTGCATTTTCAAATTTAGTCATAAATCACCGATTTTTATTAAAATAGGACAATTAGTAACTGCAAAAATAATGAAAATTTTCTAATTAAACAAGAAATGTTGATTTTAATTAATTTGAATAGGGGAATGGACGCAATTAAAAAATAATTGCGTCCGAATTGTAATATCACTTATTCCAAATGTCCGAATTTACCACTTCGATAATCTTCGTAAGCCTGATTGATTTCTTCTTTTGTATTCATTACAAATGGTCCGTAAGGAACGATTACTTCATTAATTGGTTCACCGCTCAAAATCAGTACTTTAGCGTCAGTTTCGGCTTTGATGATAAAATCACTGCCATCATTTGCCATTAGTACAAAGTGGTCCCATTCAACTTTATTATTTCCATTGACTGTTACATTACCTTCTACAACAAGGAAACCTGTATTGTGATGTTCAGGGAAATCAAGTTTTAGTTCTGCACCTTTATTAAGTTTAGCATCAAAAAGTACGGTTGGCACAAATGTTTCTGCTTTTCCCTTAATTCCCATATACTCACCAGCAATGATGTGCATAGAGCCGCCATTATCCGGTAGTTCGTATTTGTTACCCTCTTTGTAAGTGAGCTCCTGGTATTTAGGAGCAGTCATTTTATCTTTTTTAGGTAGATTTGTCCAAATCTGGACCATTTGGAAAATGCCGCCTTTGCTGGTAAATTCCTTTTCATGATATTCTTTGTGCAAGATACCCGCCCCTGCTGTCATCCATTGAATATCACCTTCGCCTATAACGCCGCTGTTTCCTGCACTGTCGTGATGAGCTACTTTCCCGTGATAAGCAATTGTAACCGTTTCAATGCCACGATGTGGGTGGACATCTACTCCACGTGGTTCATTACCCGGTGGGAATTCATGTTTACTCGCATAGTCCATCAGAAAGTAAGGACTCATTCTGTACATCCCAATATCAGTATTGCTTGGGAAGAAATTATGCACTCTGAATCCATTGCCTACCCAATGGAAGCTCGGTGCAGGATATATTTTTTCTACGGTTCTATTCATTTATTTAACCCTAATTTTAATTGAACGATTCAGAAATCTTCCTTGCGGAGAATCGTCTGAGAATTTATCAACATTCGTAGTAGTTTGAATTTTAATTCTTGAACCGGCAATATTTTTAATAAAGTTCTCGGTTTTTCTTGCCCTGTCGCCTGCAAGCTGTTGGTTATGTTCAGCAGTTCCAAGCATATCAGCACTACCTATTATAAGAATTGTCGAGCCGTCAGGCAATTTCTGGATGAGCTGTCTGAGTAGTGTTTGGTTTTCATCTGTCAAATCACTGCTGTTATAGTTAAATCGAAGTAAGGCTTCAAAATTTTTCAAGGATAATTCTACAATATCCTTTTGTAAATCATTTATTATGATGTTCTTGGTTTCGCTTAATTCATCACCATTT
>DLXM01000331.1 GCA_003448835.1 Bacteroidota bacterium
GACAAAGATTGCTCTTTGGTTGAAATACGCGCATATCCAATTTTCATACAATTTAGTCCATTTTACTAACCAAAAAACGATATCTTGAACCAAGATTTACTGAACCACTTTATCTTACTAAAAAATGGCGTACAATGCGATTTTTTTTGATTGAGAAATCAGTCCAGCCAAACCCTCGTTTTTTTGAACTACCCTATGACAAAGAAAAATCGGTTGCAGTTACTTACCGAGCCAGAAATTGAAGATTTTTATGCACGTCCTAATTTTAATTCTGGTGAACGTGAACTTTATTTTGCAATGAATCAACAAGAGATGATTGCGTTGCGTCAATATTCAGCAACAAAGACCCAAACTGGCTTTAGGCTGCAGCTTGCTTACTTTAAAGCCAAGCAGAAATTTTTTGAATTCACTTTCGATGAAGTGAATGATGACGTGGCCTATCTCATTGCAAAATATTATAAAAATGCAAAAGCCAAGTTACCAAGCAGCATCACACGTCAAACCCTTAACCAACAAAAACAAGACATTCTAAACTTATTTGATTATCAAGACTGGTCGCTAAAACAAAGTGCCTTGGTTGAATCCCATCTCTGCGAATTATTACGTTATTACCCAAAAGGCAATGATACATTTCGGCAGTTGTTGGTCTATTTTGAAAATCAGAAAATACTGCTCCCGTCTTACCGTACTTTACAAGATCTGTTTACACGAGCATTTTCCAGAGAAAGTGAACGAATTGGCAAGCTGATTCAACTAATCCCACAGGAACAACAAGAAAAACTGTCAAATCTGATCAAGCGCGAAGAAGGAAGCACCAAATTCAATGTCATTCGTGCAGATCAGAAGAGCTTTAAATATAATCCTATCAAGGAAGAAGTAGCCAAGGCAGTCGAGCTCCTCGACTTATATGTATTTGCAAAGGAGTTTTTACCCTCGTTACAAATATCCAAAAATGCGATTCGTTATTATTCCGATTTGGCAGAGCAGTATGCCGCATCCAGATTACGTCGAGTCAATAAAACACAACAGTATTTACAAGCATTGTGTTTTATTTACCATCGCTATCAGCAAATCATGGATAATTTGATCACTAGTTTTATATTTCATATTAGAGGCATCATGGCAGATGCTAAAAAATATGCTGAAAAAGCACGTGCGGAATACAATACCAATTTGACTGTTGATGTTCCAAAGTTGGCAAAATTTATGAAGTGGTTCCCAAACCGTAAATATGGCATGGGGCATGAAGAATTAAATCGGGAGGCCTATAACATTCTGCCCGAAAAGCAATTTCCAATCATTGCAGACTATTTAATGGGAAGCAGGTTTGATGCAAAATTCGCCAAGCGAGATTTTTATCTGGAGCAGTCTCGTTTATTTGCGCTTTATTTGCGACCGGTATTACTTCATGTTTCATTTGAATACTATAAAGCAGATGCCGATGTCATGGCATTTATCAAACACATGAAAAATCATTATGGTCGCCGGAAAAAAGGCCCGGCATCCTTTAAATTACCTCAAGAGCTGGAAGACAGGATTTCAGAAACTGCCTTGCCTTATTTGAAGAAAACCGCGGATGATGAGCAAATCGATCCGCATTTGTTTGAGTTTTTTGTATATCAAAAAATGTATCACCGTTTAGATAAAAATTTGCTCTGTTGTAACGATAGCGTGACCTATTGTGATGTTGATCATGATTTGGTGGCTGAATCAGTGGTTGATGATGCTGAAAAAATTGCCAATGAATTTGGCTATAAAAAAATACCTGTTTATTGCGATGAACGATTAGATGAAGTTCTGGATGAATTAGACCGTGCATGGGAGAGAACAACCAGTCGAATTAATCGTGGCGAAAATCAGTCCTTCAAAATTAAAGAAACGAAATCAGGTGAACAAGATTGGAGCCTTGGGTATGATGGTGTTGAAAAACTGGAAGATAGCTTTTTTAAAACATTACCCCAAGTAGAAATTCCGGATATCATGATGCACATGGGGGATCGTACCAACATGTGGGATGTGTTTACCCATATGAAATCACGGTACAATGTAAAAAGTAAGCCACCTAAAACTGCGATAAATGCTTGTATTCTAGCCGATGCCTTTGGTATTAGTACTGAAAAAATGGCTGAAATGTCGGATATGAATTTCAACCTTTTACGCTCAACGCATCAGGATTACATTCGTGTCGATACAATGTGTGCGTCAAATGACAATGCAGGTAATCTTGTGCATGGGTTGCCTATTTTCAAGTTGTGGGATCTAATCGACAATAAAACATTAGGGGATGGTGACGGGCAGAAGATGCCAACCAGTGAAAGTACCATTCAATCGCGGTATTCAAAAAAATACCTTGGGAAGGCACCCGGTATTTCTGTATATACATTGATCGCAAACTTTATCGCAGTCAATGCCAAGAACATTGGATTGAATGAATATGAAGGCCATTCACTCTATGATCTTATCAATGGTAATAAAACAGACATCAATATTGATATGGTAACAGGGGATAATCATTCGCTGAATCAATTGAATTTTGTAATATTGGACTCCATAGATGTTGAATATGTACCAAGCATCAAGGACATCAGAGAAGCAGCTCAAAACCTGCTTTCCGTTAAACCGGTTGCCGAATATAATGGTATGATTTGTCCGAGTGGTGCTGTTAATGCATCATTAATTCGATCACAAAAACGCGGAATCTTGCGTATACTCCTGTCTTTGTTATTGCAAGAGAATACTCAAA
>DLXM01000272.1 GCA_003448835.1 Bacteroidota bacterium
ATTTATCCGGCTATCGATATCTACAAGAGTGGTACCCGTAAGGAAGAACTCTTTGTACCTGATGAAGAACGTGAAAAAGTTGTGCTCCTGCGACGTTACCTCACATCGATGAATCCAATGGAAGCCGTGGATTTTGTGCTCGATAAAATGAAAGGTACCCGAAATAATCGGGAATTTTTGATTTCGATGAACCAGTAATCCAGAATTGATTCAAAACGTGATTAAAAGCCGGGGCAATGACGTTCCGGCTTTTTTTTTGCGAAAAATTTTGGTTGAGCCAGCAGATGGGTCAGTGCTGCAGTTGTACCATGCAGGTCTTTAAATCAATCCTAAATTACTTGCTCAATACATACTGCCTGTTTGGATCGCGGGTTAGTTTTCCCGATTTCAGATGTACACTATGATAAAACAATACCTGAGCGGATTCCAAAAATGCTTGTTTCATCAACAACATTTTGATTTGACGTGAATCACTTTCTTCAACATCGGCGTCAGGAATCATTGTAAAGTTCAGGAATTCCTCATTTGGGATTAAATCTCCAAAATAATAGGCAGTTTCACCGGCATCCCGAATTCGCACAATCTGGTGTCCAGGAGTATGACCACCGGTTCGAATGATTTCGATTCCGGGAATGATTTCCATATTCTCCTGATCAATGAATTCAATTTGCTGGTCAGCTACAAGTCGGAATAAATTATCCAGCTCATAAGGAACATCAGAATATTTGATGTTTTCGTTTATGCAAGTCAGCGCAAATTCCCAATCCGATCGTTGTGCTATAATTTTTGCATTCGGCAGAGTGGATGTAATCCGCGAGTTTTTGTCAGCATATGCCAAACCACCGGTGTGGTCATGATGCATGTGTGAAAGTATAACATGGGTAACTTCACTTGGATCAACTTCAAAAATCTCCAGATTGGTAATGATATTCGAAATTGCAGGATCCCGTTTTTTAGTGTCTAACCCTATCCCAAGACCTGCATCCAATAAAACGGTAGCACCTTTTCCTCGAACCAGAATTGGATCAACACCCATCGGGAGATATAACTCCTCGTATAACTCAGAAGCTAATTTAGATGATTTTTTTTTGTGAGGAGCATCTGTTTTAATCAATGAACCATCATTGAAAAGCTCAAATTGCCCCTCGCTTAAATGCTCTATACTAAATTCGCCAACCTTCATGCTTTAGTTTACGGTTATATCAAAAGGAACAATGCTGTATGCTCCCATTTTATTGAAGTTTCTGAGATCTCTGATCAGCTGAGTGTGATCAGGTTGAATAGACATAATATTCAAAATTCGGGCACTCACATTTTTTTGACTGCTCTCAAGCATATTTTCAATAAATGTTTTCGGTACAGGATATTTTCCAACTTCCCACGATTCTAACTCTGCCATTGAGGCTGCGATAGTAATAGCATTATCCAATGTGCCAATCCCATCAATTAAGCCAAGCTCATGGGCATCTGTACCGGTCCACACACGACCCTGAGCGTGTTGGTGGATATAATCCCTGTCTAATTCACGTGCGTCTGCTACAAGTGAAATAAAGTTGTCATACGTTTTGTTCAAATCATTTTGTAGTCCTGAGTACTGGTCAGCAGTCAAGGTTCTTTCCAATGTCATCCAATCTGCATTTGAGTGGGTCTTGATTTCATCCACACTAATACCCAACTTCTCCTCAAGTAAAGTTTCTGCAGATAATTTCGCCATTACAACACCAATTGAGCCGGTTATAGTATTCGGTTCAGCAAATACAGAGTCTGCACCCATCGCAATGTAATATCCACCGGAGGCCGCAACACTTCCCATCGATACGACTACAGGTTTGCTTTCAGTAACTTTAGCGATATGAGCTCTGAGTATTTCTGATGTGGTTACTGCTCCACCCGGACTATTCACGCGCAGAACAATTGCGGCAACATTATTATCCTCGTTCAAATCATCAAGGATTTTAGCAAATTTTTTATACGTGATAACATCCTGGCTTGCAGAGAATACGTCCGTTGGCATGTCAGGCATAATCGCACCTTCCATGAATACTACCGCAATTTCTTTTCCGGTTGGTGAATCAAGTCCGGCTGAGGATGCCTCTACACGTGAATATCGTGCGAACGTGACTTCCTGGAGCTTACTAGAACCGGATCTTTCCGTAATCATATCCTTAAATTCAAATGGTTGCATAAATCCGTCGATCAATCCACGCTCATAAGCAGTCGCTGCCTGTAACGTTGGAAGGGAATTAAGCATGGCATTTATTTCGTCAGTCGTCACGCCTGAATACTCTGAAACTGCTTGAACAAATCCGGTGCTAAATTGGTCGAGCATAACAGAAAGTTGTTCTTCATCACCGTCACTAAATTCATCATATCTGTATGAATCTGCTGCAGTTTTGTATGGACCGGATGTTAATACATCAGCGGAAATCCCAAATTTTTCAAATGCATCTTTATAAAACATACGCTGGACAAAAAAGCCATCGAATTCAAACATAGCTTCAGGTTGTGCAAAAATGGAATCCGAAACAGTAGCCAGATAATATGCTGCCTCATTCGCGCCCTGATCTCCAATGTAAGCATACACGAATTTACCACTTGATTTGAATTCTTGTAATAAATCTCTCATTTCAAATAGTCCGGACCAACTACCACCCATAAATCCCATATCCAGCCAAATTCCCTTGATACGGTCATCATTTGTCGCTTTTTTCATGTTGTCACGAAATTTCTCAAGACTTAATCCACCCATGGTACCACTACCAAATATTTCAGCAAATGGATCATCTATTGATCGTTCACTTACCATCCCAAGCAATTCAATACGTAATACGGATGAATCCCTAACATAAGGTTCAGGCTGTGATGCGCTTGACGCTATAAGTCCTATCATTATAAAAATTAACAGGAGAAATGCTATAAATAGCGCGGTGAGTGTAGCGAGAACGCTTTTAAAAAATGACATAGTCTTATTTTATTGGTGAAAACAATTTATCTACCCTAAAGGTGAACTTTTCGGGCTAAATTAAACTTAAGTTACAAAATACAAAAACGTATGAACCTCTCATCGGGTTTCAGCAATTATTTTAATTTATAATTTCTTTACATGAATCAACAATACGACGCTATTATTATCGGATCCGGCCATAACGGACTGACTACAGCAGGATATCTTGCTAAATCTGGTCAAAAAGTGCTCGTATTGGAACGTCGGGATACACTTGGTGGTGCAGTTTGTACTGAAACTATGTTCCAAAGTGAGCAATATCCTCAGGGATTTCGGATGGATGTCGGTTCTT
>DLXM01000010.1 GCA_003448835.1 Bacteroidota bacterium
TGGGAGATCAAACACAAGTGCTTGGAAAGCACGCAGTCTTTGGGCGTACATCATGGAACGAAGTGGAGTGAACATCGTGAGCAGCGCGAGCGAAAAAGGGAAGAGGTGAAGGGGGGAAGAGGGTGTTTGAAGTATGCAAGAAAAATTGTATTGTGACGTTATAAACACTTATTTGTGATATGTGAGACATCGATTTTTAATTGGAGGGAACATGAAAAAAAGAATTTTAATCATTTTAGTATCGTTTTTTGTAGCTGCTGGAACCGCTCAGGCTCAGGATAGTGTCGATCTGTTTTTCATGAATCAACAGATGGCATCCGGTGGTAACTTCATAATGGGATATAACTCGAACGCAGGTTATTATGAAGGGAATCCATTTTATCATAATGAATGGAAGAAAGGTTCATTCCGCACGACATCCGGTAATATTTTTGCCGATGTCGATATGAAATTTGAAGCTTACACCGGGGCATTGGTTATTCGTCACAAGGGAGATTCGGTCTATACAAATACCAGTGTTGTAACAGAATTTCAATACGATCATTTAGGGATGCCAATCCAATTCAAAAATGGATTTATTGACGAGCGAAATAATATCACAAAAGAAAAATATCTTCAGGTTATTTATGAAGGAAAATGGTCCGTTTTCAAAAATGTTACAGTGATTTTCAAAGAAGCTAATTATGATCCGGTATTTCAGACCGGGAATCGATACGATACTTTCGAACAAAAAAATCGATATATGGTACGAAATCCTGAGGGTGAATGGACGGCGTTAATCCCACGTCGTAGAAGTTTAAACCGATTCTTTGGTGATATCAGTGGCGAAGTTCGTGATTTTGTAGGCGATAACCACCTCGATTACGGCAATGATGTCCATTTAATGCGAATTTTTGAATATGCAAGCGGATTAGATTGATATTTTTGTTATTGAAGCGATAGTTTCCAATCACGCTGTGAAATGATGGAGATGCAGTTTCAGCGAATGCTGTATTAAGTAACCTGATAACTAATTGATTCAAATTAGGTTAATTACGATTACTTATTTCAATAGTAGTACATCATAAATAATAAAAAGCCCGATAGGGGAGTCCACCGGGCTTTTTTAGTTTAATCTATTTCTAAGATAAAAGCAGAGATCGTGATATCTCTATTTAATTACATGGTTGCCAATGCTCGAAGTGTATCAGCCAGTTTTTTGACCTTAGCACTGTTTTTGGAACTGTTGACATTACCTTCTGCGCTATCTGCAAGAATGTTCAGCATTTCAGTTTTTGCACTACCACTCAACGATTTAGCTTGAGAAATACCAGTACGAAGGCCAACTATAGAACGAAGATCCATTTGGCGATCTCTTTCTAATTGGTCAAGATATGCGAGCGCCAATTCTGGTGTTGCCGGCCATACAAATTTAGGCTGACCCTGTGCATTTAAATAATCCTGATAGACTGTTTTCGCAGCGGCAATTTCATTTTCAGTTAAATAATCACTTGGAATTACTTCGAAAATATCAAGTCCACGTGCGATTTCAGAATTCACAAGAGTACCGTTGTACCAGTAAATTGACCAGCTACCACCGGTTTCCATGCGCTCCGGTGAAACTGGTCCACGGTCATGGTATGCAATTTCAACAGGATTAGCGGGATCAGTGAAATCGAGTATTACAATTCCACCCTGATACCATCCCTGAACCATCAAATCACGACCGGGAACCGGTATCAGTGACCCATTATGTGCTACACAGTTTTCAAGACTTGTTTGTGGAGCATCCATTTTATAATAGCTCTGAAATTTCATTTTACCATCTTCGATCGTGAAGATCGCATTAGCACCCCACTCATAAGGATCAGTTGCACGACATTTAGCCTGTGTTCCACCACCCCACTCGTCAGTAAAGATGACGGTAGTTCCGTCATTATTAAAGGTAGCTGAGTGCCAGTATGAAAAGTTTGAATCGGCAACAGCATCCAAACGAACCGGATTTACCGGATCGCTGATATCCAGCAATATTCCATAACCCTCACACGCTCCACCCGCGATACCTAGCTCAGGATAGAGTGTGATGTCATGACATTGATCCGGACCCAAATTTGACCTTTCGTTACTACCAAATCGTTCTGCAATCAGAGCCGGGAGTCTTTCTCGCAAAGTGGCACTATCAGCTGCAGTGATTTCAGTACCATTACGTTCTTTCATGATAGCTTCGAGATACGGAGTAATCATTCGATTTGAAACTACTCGTTCCTGTCCCCAAAACTCTGCTATAAATGCACCTTCAGCACGTGCTTTTTCCAACGCTAAAATTTCTTCAGGAGCTGGGCCGTGTGTAGGAGGAGCAGTAAGATCTTCAAAAATTCTTGGTGAGCTAACAATCGCTGCTTTTGTCGGATCATCCAATGGTACCTGGATTACTTCAATACGGAAAAGTGCGCTATTTGGGTCATCGCTTGGTAAAGCATTGGAACATCCTGGTAATTCATCTTCCGGACGAACAGGCGCAGATCCTGAGATATAGACATACACGTTTTCATCATCATTTGGATCTACCAAAACAGAATGTGTGTGTGATCCACGGCAAGTCTGTACGTTCGAAATGTACTTAGGGTTTTGGATATCGGAAATATCAAAAATTCGGATACCCCGTAGTCGTACATCACTTACGGCAGTTTGTACACCCTCAGTACCGCAATCTAAACGGCCACTAAGCCCTTCACCTGATACAAAAAGAAGATCTCCGTAAACGGAAACATCACTTTGCGAAGCCGGACAGAGAAAATCTTTTACGATAACCGGTTGTGCAGGATTTGAGATGTCCCATACGATAAATCCATTATAGTTACCCTGAATAGCATAGTTATCTTTGAATGCCAGATCGGTATTCATTGCACCAATAAAATCTTCAGGAGTTGGTGAGGTGGAGACTAATTTTAAGTTCCATATAGCTTCTGCGGCATCAAAAAGTCCTGGTGAAAGACCAACACGTGGGTCCGGACTTGGTGCAGAATATTCGGTTATCGGTTTCATTGTTGATACCGGGCTCATTTCTTCGACGGCTTCCGAAGTTGATCCACAACCAAAGGCAAATGCCATAATCAATACCATTAGAGCGGTATTGAGAGGACTAAGTAAGCGCAATTTTTTGGAATTGTGCATTGTATTTCTTGTTTGTTTCATTCTATCTGGGTTCAGTGTTTGTGTTGTTGAGACGGCATTGGGGCAGCTGCCATTTCGTTTAGCATGAGTTTCATTCGTTCAATTTCGGTTAGCTGTTCGGCATAGATGTCGGCAGCCAGTCGGTAAGCATCTTCATCGTTTCCGGATCCATCCGCGGCAAACATATCATTTACCATGATTATGGCACCTTGGTGGTGGCCAATCATATACGTAAGGAAAGCCTGATCAAATTCGGATCCTGTCAATCTGGCCAGGTGATTTAATTCATCCTGTGTGAGCATCCCGGGCATATCTGAGTGATCCATACCCCCGTGGTCCATAGTAGAATGGTCCATATTTGAGTGGTCCATTTCAACCTCGGTGCGATCAGTTTTTTTCTCGATGGGTTCATCGTGCTTCATCTTTGAATGATCCATTTTGGAATGATCCATAGATTTCATCTTTGAAGTATCAGCGGATGAATTGTGGTTCATGGATGAATGGTCCATTTCAGGTTTTTTTTCCATATCAGACATAGAGCCCATATCATGATCGTCATCATTGTCGGGAAGTTCAGTGGTAACGGTAATGATGAGTCCATCGAGATTGATAATCGGAACTGGCTGTTTTCGATCGCGTAACCAGCGTTGCATTGTCACGATCTCATCCTGTTGAGCGTTGATGATGCGGGCCGCCAGGGTTTGAACTACAGGACTCGCATTGTTGGTTGGTGCAAGTCTGGACATGATCAGTGCTTGTGCATGATGTGGGATCATATGCGTCATGAAATCGACATCAGCCTGGACAAAATTCATCTTAGCTGCTTCGATTCTGGACCAGTATAATGCTTCCAGACGTTCTTTTTCTGTTTCAGCATCTGACTTGGTAGTATGGTGATGTTGGCTTATCACTGGACTTATAGCGATCACAGAAAGTAGCATCGTGACCACGAATATTTTAGATATTACACACTTCATATAGTACTCTCGGACTCGACTGTTTAATTTGGGCTTAGAAATTGAGTCTCATGTTAAATAAATCTTGATAAGAATCAAAGATTTTGGGGGAGTTGGTAGTGTTATTTTATGTAAACGGGACGGGGAGTGAAGGAGTGAATTGGAGGCC
>DLXM01000352.1 GCA_003448835.1 Bacteroidota bacterium
GTTACCCGCAGGCATTGTTTCGTTGATCAATGTTGCCACTTGTCGTCCAAGTGCGTCATATACGGTCAGATTGGTGTGTACGGACTCGCCAATTGCGTATCGTATCTGAGTAGTTGGATTAAACGGGTTTGGATAGTTTTGGTCCAATTTAAACGCAGATGCAATTTCGTCGCCGGACTCAACTGATGTCGCTGTGAAATGTTCTACCACATTGCTTGGTGCACTTTCTACCCAGTTACGGGAGTAAGCGGTCACGAAATAGTAGTATTGTCCAGCTTCGGTAATGCGATCGGTGAATGTAGTCTCGCCGGTGAGAGCATACAAATTTGCCGGATCTTCCATTGCGGTCATGACATCGGGAACGGAATTATCATTCACACGATAAACCGCATAACTGATTTTTGTATCGCCGGAAGCCGTTTCAAAAGCTGGTGCATCCCAGGTCAGTGTGATGTCGTTGCCATCGTCCACAATGCTCGCCATAAGAGTCTCACGCGCAATATCAACAGCTGGTGGCACATCAATGTCTTTCCAGTCCATTACCGGGACAAATGCACGGGTTCCGTAGTCGATTTTCGATTTTTTCTCTTGAAAATTAGGAGGACCTTCAAATATCGTCTGATCAAATCGGAAAAACATGTGACCAGCATGATTATTCTCCCGTATTAGGTCAACCTGATCATCAATTTCAGCAGCCACATTGGTACCCGGCGTAGTTTGATAAGCACCAATTCCAATGTAAACATGTTTACCGGATGCTTCAGAATTTTTTCTCCAATCTTGTGCCAAAAAATCAAAGTGTGGTCCCGGTGGTCCAATAGCCCAATACAACTGAGGTGCGATGTAATCATTTACACCTTCATTAATCCAAGTAATAGCATCCTGAAATACTTGAAAATATGCTCGATTTGCCCCCCAAGAACAAGGTGCTTGAGCCGGACTTACGTAATATGGACAATTTTCATTCCATGGTGTAGGCCATTGACTTTCTTTATAATGACCTATAGGTGTGGTTCCAACCTTAACCCAAGGTTTAACATCCTGAACTGCTGCATATACATCCCGCTGAAATTCGTTTACATTATTCCTTCTCCAGTCATCCATTGCACCTGTAAAACCAGAATCATCATATTCATCCCTAGTTTGTTGATCATCAGTAAACGAATTAGGATATCGAGCAAAATCAAAATGCACAGCATCAACATCGTAGTTTTCAACGATTTCAATAACATTATCAACTGCCCACTGTCGTGCAGCTGGAATACCTGGATTCAACCAATAGCCAAATCCACCACCATCCAGCGGAACTTCTTTAATCCATTCAGGATTAGCTTTATATACATGTTCTGGATTACTTGATGCTTCATATTGAGCCTTAAATGATGAATTCCCAACATTAAAAACATTATACCAGGCATGAACTTCCAATCCGTATTTTTGTGCTTCATCAATTACAAATTGAAGTGGATCCCAACCTGGATCTACGCCGAGCCCTTCTAAACTGATGTTCCATGGTAATCGTTCACTTTGAAATAAAGCATCACCTCTACCAACCGTTTGAAATACTATGGCATTCATTTTCGCTTTAACATGCTCCTGAATAATTTCGCGTAGATAATCTTGTTTTGCTTGTGTGGTAGCGCCTTTGGGCCAATCAGTTGCACCTGGAACTGTTGCTATCCATATAGATCTGAATTCGTGTTTTGGCGCTTCAGTTGTAGGTTGTTGATAAAATTGTGCTTGCAATGCGGATGCTGATAATACTAATCCCATCAGTCCTAACATCAGTTTTGTAAGATATTGATTCATAGTCGTGTATATGATTTTTGAAATAAAAAGAGGCACCCATTAAAAGAAATGAGTGCCTCAAAGGCTAAAGTACGAATGTACTCATCGTTAAATTACTTAACGAGTGTCATTTTGTTAGTCAAACGAACATTTCCGCTTGTTAACTCATACAGATATACACCTGAACCAAGATTCGCAGCGTCAAAATTAACACTGTGAGTTCCGGCTGGCATATTGTCGTTTACTAAAGTTGAAACAACACGTCCAAGCATATCATAAACACGGATGGTGGTCATACCAGCATCAGCAATTGTAAATGAAATGGTTGTAGTTGGGTTGAATGGATTTGGATAGTTTTGCTCAAGTTCAAATCCTTCAGCAATATCACTAACGCGCTCAACAGAAACAGTTTCACCACGGGTGAATTTTTGAACACTTCCAGGACCATTGTTAAATGAACCAACATATGCTGATAATCCATCAGCACTGAATGCCATTGAACGTGGAATCTGATAGGTTACAGCCTCACCATAGTTCCAGTCAAAGTGTGCATCTTCATCTTCCAGTAATGACATGGATTCCAGAGAGTATGCATAGTAGCGACTTGAAATCCATGGCTCAACAGCATTAGGATCGTTACCAACACCAGCTCCTGAGAAGTAAACAATATTACTACCTGGATATCGTGCAATCGCACCTGGATTTGCACCTTTAGCGATGGGAAGTCCTACAGTGTATTCATCAAATACACTTTCACTCTGCCAAACGTTGATGTGTCCTGCAGGATCACCTTCAGCATATGGCTCTGATTGTGGATTCAGAATTATGGTTCCATCGTTGTTAACTTCCAAAGTACGTGAGAAGCCCAATTTTGAATCAGTCACACGGTTTAACTCTGACCAGTTATCCGATGGATCCAAAATTACGATTGGGGAAGCCGGGAATACAAATGATACAGCAACAAATCCGTCTTCTGTAATTGCAGGACGGTTCGGAGCATGTGAAGCGGTTTCAGTTCTTGCAAAAGTTACTTCAGCAACTTCTACAGTAGAACCGTCTGAAGGATCAATTACGTGAATAAATGATCTTCTTTGATTCCAAACACCACCGATTACTGAACCTTCTGCAGCTGCAGTCATTCTGAATCCGTGTGTAGCAATATAAATATTGCCATCAGCACCAGTAGTAATACCGGTAATTGGACCAAATCTCAACAAACTATCGCCAGTTTCTGAAGCAAAAACCGGTGAAAATTCAGCTTCTGTACCATCTGCATTAAAAACAGATACATTAGCTCTGGTTTCATTTGGAGAGCCCGTATTTTCGATCGTACGACCGTAATATGCGCCAATCCACACTTTACCATCATTATCAACAGCTAATCCGTGAGCATTCGTATTAGCAACTGAGTCTGGGAATACACTAGCGAATTCCCACTGCGCAGATGCTACCATTGGTACCAATAGCAACATCATAGTGATTCGTATCACATTTTTCATCTTTATTTCTCCTTTTTATTTATATCAAAACAGTGGACCGGACACAACCGGCCCACTTTTCAAACTACCGTCTGAAATTCTTTATGGTGCGTCTTTTTGCACGTTAAGTTCTAGTACCCGGTTACCGTCTGTAGTGGTTACCGTCATTAATATATTCTGTGAATTCGGAACATATTCCATTTTCAAAATAGTACCCGGAACAATACCCGGATACGTTTCCGCAACTGTTCCAGTCGATGAAACTGAATACAACTGATTAGCCCCATCCATTCCAACAAATGCAGTACCGTCGCCGGCAACTGCCAATGCTGTTGGTCGTCCAACTGCCCCGGAAGCTGTTAAATTCGCAACTTCCTGCTCTGCACCCGGAATCAGATCCGCCAATAATTCAACTCTCCATACATATGAATCCGATCCTCTTGTTCCGGCTACATAAATATGATTATCGAAATAAGCCAATGCATAAATCTGCGCATCAAAATCGAATCTGACAGCAACACCCGCAGGATTAATTCTGTTTAGTTTCGCGTTTGAAGTATTTCCTTCGTTCGTACCACCTGACCAGGCGTTTCCGCTTTCGTCAAAAGTGAGATCTTCAGTTCGTCCTATGCCTCGAGCCCATGATGCCGGAGTCCCACCTGTAGGATCAATACGATAAATAAATGGTACTGCACCACCACGAACCAGATAAACGCCTCCATCAGGACCCACTTTGGCAGATCGATAGAACCAGGATTGAGCGGACCCGAAAGTCGGATCAATGACTGTTCCGTCAGCTGCTACTTTTTTCACACCAGCCGGAGCTCCACTTGCTTCATATGAAACGTAGTAGTTTCCGTCACTGTCGCGTGCTGCAGCCCATGGATTTTCGTTATCAGGGAATGAAACAGCGTCATAGAAAAGAGCATCCAGGCTATATTCCCACGAATTACTAAATGCTTCAACGCCCAACACGCTCACCTTGATTCCGATTGAATCGGCAACCAGGTTTGGTGTTCGAACCACGATCTGAGTTTCACTGGCAGAGAGGATATTTACTCGAGTATCGTTGAAATACACAAATAATTTGCTCAAATCCGATGTAAAATTGGACCCGGTGATTACGATTTCCTGGTAACCGGCAAAGTATCCACCATCAGGTGAAACACTGCTGATCACCGGCGCCGGTAGTGATTGGTAATCTTCGTCGAAAAGGCTGGCTGATTCAGGCGTATCGCAAGCATACAGTGCCAGTCCTATTACCATTACCGGGAGAATTCTTTTGATAAATTGGTACCCGTTTTTCATGTTCATATCAGGTAAATGTTATTATTAAAAACTTAACTGGACAGATAATCTGTTCACACTATTGAATACACCAAATGCGGTGTGCGAGTAATCAGCTCTGATGCCGTATCGTTTTGCAAACGGGAGATTAACCCCGACACCCATCGACAATCCCTGCTCGTCAGTCGGATATGTATACCCGCTTCGGAGGAAAACTCTGTCCATGAATCCATATTCAGCTCCAACCAATACCTGCTCATTGTAGTCACGTGGACGATTTGCATCGACACTGACCAATAATTTGTGCATTTCAGGGTTGAGACCGGTGAAATCGAGTACGTTCATTGCCAATCCGATTCGGAAGGTCAATGGCAATTCCTGGGTATCCTGAATGTAGGTTACTTCGTTGGAATAGTTTCTTACGGACATCGCAAAATTCAAACTTTTGAATCCGGTTTTGAACAGGACTCCAAAATCGACGGTGTATGTCTGCATGTCGAATTGTTGTCTGATCAGACTACCTTCGCTGAGTCCGATGGGCGCGTTCACCAGGTTGATATCCACATACCGAACGTTAGCACCTACAGAGAACTGAGTACTGATAGCTCGTGCATAGCTTAGTCCGAATGCAATAGCAGTTGGATTATATGAGCCAATGACTTCATACCCCTGTTCTGAGGTATTTCGGATCGTTTCAGGGATATCTCCATAATCAACACCCATAAATGACAAACCAAACACACCATAAAGGCCTTGTTTTGGAGCAAATGTCATCGATGCATATTGATAATCGATATCTGCGATCCAGGTGGTATTTCCGATACTCACATCAAATAGTGAGTTCTGAAATGCGGTCCCTGCCGGATTATAAAAGATTGACATGGAATTACCTTCAACTGCTGTCAATGCGTCACCCATACCTGAAGCACGGGCGCTCAATGGCGCTGAAAGGAATTTCATCGTTGTTTGACCTCGTTTTTTCTGAGCTTCGGCTACATCATGTAACACGAAACCGAAAACAAGTGTACTTATGAATAGGGTATAAATTACTTTTTTCACGGGTAAGCCTTTATTACATGATTACGACAAATTTTCTGGTAGCACGTTCGCCGGTATCGAGATTCTCGATAATTGCGATATAGACTCCACTTACAACTCGCTGACGCCACTTGGTGTTTAAATTCCAGGATGTGTCACCACTACCATCACTATGATTGATGGTCTGAACATGCTCTCCAAGCTCGGTATAGATATCGATTTTGGCTCTACCCGGTACTTCAAAGAACTGAATTTCAAATCCGGAGTACGATACATCAGTACTTGCTGATCGCACAAATGGATTCGGAACGATTGTGATTTGCTCCATTGTTACTCCCGGTGGACGTTTTAGTCGGGCAGGATCGTAGGTTTGAGTTAAATATCGGTTGCTTTTCAACGCACCCATCGGAGTCATACCAGTGCCATCATTATCAGAAGCATTACCTACTGCTTGAATATAGTAGTAATGGTCAATACCACGAATTGGTCCACCTATCGGATTTGCATCTGTATCGGCAAATTCACGGGCAGAAGCCGGTAAATCAGCGATTTTAGTATAGACACTATCACGGGCAAACTGAGCACGATAGATTTCGAATCCGGCGAGACTGCTTGCACCTTCATTTGGATATTCCCATTCCATATAAATACCATCTCCACCTGAGTTCACGATAAACGTGCTTGGAGGTAATGGTGCTTTAGGAATATTAAATCCTGAATCAAAATTCGCTTTTGCACGATTAAATGTCTGAATCAGTGAATCACGACTTGTGAATACCCATTCGTTTTTGGTCATGGATGCATTCACACTCGCGCCGTCATTGTATGATATACTTAAGGAGTTATTTCCACCTGAACGTTTGTATGCTTCACCGATTCTGATTGCGGCTTCGCGACTGAGTCCTGCAGCTCCTTCAATAATAACTATACGAACACTTTCACCCGGAGCTAATGTATATGGACCAACACCTTTACCTGTTGAAAAACCACCTGATGTACCACGTGATGGGTCACCTGTAGGTGCTTTGAAACCCGGATCTCCACTTGGCTCAACTAAGTATGCATGTCGAGGTGTGCG
>DLXM01000374.1 GCA_003448835.1 Bacteroidota bacterium
TTGTAACCCCTGTGACTGATACGTACAACCAGATTGGAAATGTAATTTTTGAAATTTTTCGGTGAGTTTTGAATTTTCCGGAAAACCCCAGATAGAAACTCGTCAGAATCAACGGGACTACACCTGCCGACAAAACTATGTGTGTGATCAAGATAAAAAAGTAAATTGGTCGGATGATTCCTTCACCCGGGAATGGGGTGTGTCCTATATAGTTATGATAAATCACATAACTTACCAGAAACAAAGTGGATGTCACAAATGCCCCGAGCATAAATCGCATGTGACGATCAAAATTACGTCTTTTGATTTCGCGAATACCGAATAACAACAAAATTGTGCTGATACTATTAAAGGTCGCATTCAATGCCGGTAACGACCGAACCCAATTTTGAATTTCATCCGGAGTCTCTTTGAAATAAATAAGCCATACCAAAAAAACAAAAGCAAAAAGACTTAATAAAAAAATAATTATGAAGGCTTTATATACACTTACGTCTTTTAATGCTTCAATTGTTACTTGCTCTTGAAAACTTTTATTCATAGCGTTTAATAAATGTTAAAGGGATGTCCAAAGATAGTGACTTTATCTGTATTTGAACCCTTTGAATAGTCAAAATCGTTGCAAAATGGCACAAAAAATTAAAATTCATCCGGAAAATCCCCAACAACGAAAAATTTTCGATGTGGCTGACGCTTTAAGATCCGGTCAGATTTGTCTAATGCCCACAGACTCTCAGTTTTCACTCGCATGTTCTTATTCAAATAAGCGGGGACTCGAACGAATTCGTCAACTCAGAGACCTTCAAAAAGATCACACATTTACATTGTTGATTGATTCACTTAATGGAATTTCCAAGTTTGCTCATGTATCAGACCAAAATTTTAAATTAATCAAAAGGCTGATTCCGGGACCTTTCACCTTTATTTTGCCTGCAACTAAAGAGGTGCCCAAGTTGTTGTTGCATCCACGAAGGCGGACTATTGGATTTAGGGTATCAGGTTATCCGATTTGTGAACAAGTCATCAGAGAATTAGGTGAGCCGCTGTTAGCTGTATCAGCACGGCCTAATGATGACACAGTTCCCGAGCAATCGGACATGATACGTGATGAAATTTTTGAAATGTATGGAAATGGCGTTGATATTATGATCGATGATGAGTCCACCGACAACATATATCTATTGTCACAAAGTCAAACATCTGTGATCGATCTCACAGAGGATACTGCCAGGATATATCGCCGGGGTATGGATTTTGAAAAAGTAGTGGAAGCATTTAATATGATGAATTTTGAACTTGAACTGGAGGAATTTGAATGATTCGGAAGATAGCTGTAAATACCGGTGGTGGGGATGCTCCCGGACTGAATGCTGTAATTCGCGCGGTTACATTGGAGGGATTAGCACGTGGATGGGAAGTTGTAGGCATCCGAAATGGATATCGTAGCCTTCTGGACAACACGGTACCTTTAGTTACTTTAGATAAAAAAGCTGTCCGGGGTATTACCATGCAAGGTGGGACTATTCTCGGCACTGCCAACAGGGGTAATCCATTTGAAATGCCTGTGCAACTCACTGATGGAACCTGGACAACTGAAGATCGATCCGATGAACTACTTCAGAGATTTCATCAGGAAGGTATTGACGCATTAGTTGCAATCGGTGGGGATGGATCCATGATGATTGCTTCAAAACTTATCGAAAAAGGCCTTCCGGTGGTTGGTGTCCCTAAAACAATTGATAATGATCTTCCGGAAACTGATTTTACACTAGGATTTGATACGGCTGTTTCGATTGCTACCGAAGCCATCGATCGCATTACAACCACTGCCGAAGCTCATGAACGGGTGATGGTAGTTGAAGTCATGGGACGTTATGCCGGGTGGATTGCTCTTCATTCAGGTTTATCATCAACTGCTGATGTCATTTTATTACCTGAAATCCCATATACATTTGAATCCATTGTTAAGAAAATCAATGACCGCGAAATGTCGGGTCGTCATTATACGATGATCGTGGTTGCCGAAGGTGCAAAAGAAAAGGGTGGAAGCCACTTTGTGAAAGGAAAAGTCATCGGACAAGCAGAACAACTGGGCGGAGCTGCTGAATATATTTCAAGAAGAATTGGTGAGCTTACCGATAAAGAAACACGGCATGTTGTGCTGGGTCATTTACAACGAGGGGGATCTCCAAGTACCTTCGATCGACTTATTTCCCTAAAATGCGGGGCAGAAGCAGTAAAAATGGTTGATGAAGGTGATTTCAATAAACTGGTTATTGTAAAAGGCATTGATGTGAAACGCGTTCCAATATCTGATATCGCCGGTAAAATGAAATGTGTGCCAGTAGACGGACTAGGAGTATCAACCGCCAGGGAACTTGGAATTTGCCTTGGCGATTGATTAGACCTCAATTAAGCATCATTTCATACTCATGAACCAAAAACTTTCAGAGTCTCATTGTAAGGTGGACGGATTATTCCTTTTTCGGTAATAAACGCGGTAATCAATTCGGCAGGGGTTACATCAAAAGCCGGATTATAAACCTGTACTTTTGCCGGAGCGACATCATGACCATTATATCCTGAAACTTCTTTTGGGTCTCGTTCTTCAATTGGAATATCAGCGCCCGTTTCAATATTCATATCAACTGTGGATGCAGGTGTTGCACAGTAAAATGGGATGCCATGGTGTTTAGCAAGAACAGCCAGCGAATACGTTCCGATTTTGTTTGCCATATCTCCATTCGCTGCTACACGATCAGTTCCAACAATAACTAAATCCACTTTCCCGGTCGACATTAGATGCCCGGCCATCGAATCTGTCACTAAATGCATGGGGATTTCGGCTCTCATGAGCTCCCATGCAGTCAAGCGTGCACCTTGCAGCAATGGTCGCGTCTCATCCACCCAAACATGAATTTTATTACCGGATTCATGAGCATGATAAATAACTGATAATGCAGTTCCGTATTGTCCGGTAGCTAATCCACCAGTATTACAGTGGGTGAGAATATTTGCCTGATCAGGAATCAATTCAACGCCGTTCAAACCGATTTGTTTACACATGCGTTTGTCTTCTTCATGAATCGTCTGAGCAGTTTTGAGTACACGTTCTTTGATCAGATTGATCTTTTCATTGCGATGTGCGTGGATCGTCATCTTGATTCGATCCAACGCCCAGAACAAGTTTACTGCAGTTGGACGCGAACTTGCAAGGTAATCTGCGATTCGATTCACTTCCACTTCAAAACCCGGGAAATTATTTTCAGGAAGGTCTTTGATTCCCAGATAAAGTCCGTATGCCGCTGCGATTCCAATTGCAGGAGCCCCGCGTACCCTGAGTTTTTTAATGGCTTCCCACATTCTACCCACATCCCGAATGTCCATGTAGACGGTTCTGCCCGGTAAAAAAGTTTGATCTAAAATTCGTACGTGATCGTCGCGCCATTCAATAGACTGAATAACTGCCAGTTCTTGTTGCATAAGCTTTTATTTTTCTTTAGTTCGTAAAATATACGAATCTCACGGTTAAATACATTGAATGGATCATGCCCGGGGGTGATATTGCTTGTGCATCTGGTGCAAAAGTGAGCGATCCACATGGGTATAAATTTCGGTGGTGAGGATGGAAACGTGGCCGAGCATTTCCTGAACCGCTCGCAGATCGGCTCCACCTTCAAGAAGATGGGTTGCAAAAGAATGACGCAGAATATGTGGATATACTTTCTTGGTTATTTTTGCCCGTTTTGCAGCTTCCTGAACGATATTCCACATACTCATCCTGGAAATTGGGGTCCCTCGTTGATTCAGGAACACCATGTTTTTTGTCGCATTTCTATTCTTGATAAATCCCGGACGTACCTCGCTGATATACTTATTTGTGATGTCTATAGCGGGTTCCCCAACAGGGATCAATCGCTCTTTATTACCTTTACCTATAACACGGATAAATCCAATTTCGAAATACAATTGATCCAGATTTAAGGTCACGAGCTCACTGACGCGCAGTCCGGCGGCGTACATGACTTCAAGCATTGCTTTATTCCGCACAGAAGCCGGATCATCCGGGTCGTCGAATGCATCCAGCATTGCAAAAACTTCGGTTGTATTGAGAACATCAGGAAGCGTTCTGGATCTTTTTGGCAGGTCTATGATTTCAGCCGGATTACTGGTCAAGATATCCTCGTTCACCAAAAATTTGTGAAAATTCCGAATGGATGAAATGTTTCTGGCAATGGTAGTCGATGCCAATTCCATCGCCGAAAGTTCTTCCAGATAGGCTTCAATATGGTGGACATCAATTGAAGGAAGGTCTTTTAAATTTCGAACATCAACCAAAAACCGTACGTACCGTTCAACATCTCGTCGGTAAGCATCTAATGAATTGTCGCGTAACCCTTTTTCCAGACTTGCAAACTGCAAATAATCATCCAAAACCTGATTAAATGGATGGTTTTTTAGATCCATGTTTGGTTAATCTGATTCGGCGGGCATATTAATCGGAGTATTTGAAGCGGGGTTTCTTTTTGAGCTTTGCCCATCTTTTTCATCCTGACCCGGATACTTGATTCTGCTGTGATAAACACCAACCAGAATATTTACAAAATTCTCTTTAATGATGCGTAAATCTCGAAAGGTTAGGGAACAATCATTTAATTGCCCTTCATCTACTCGTTCTTCAATGATTCGTGTGACCAAATTTTCGAGTTTAGGATATGTCGGTTCGCTCATAGCACGCGATGAAGCCTCGATACTATCAGCCAATAACAAAATGCCCGTTTCTTTTGTATTTGGAAGCGGTCCATCGTATTTAAAATCTTCCTCTCGGATTTCGCTGCCTTTTTCGGTCTGTTTTTTAGCTTTATCGTAGAAGTATTTGATAATCGATGTCCCGTGATGAGTCCGGATGAAATCAATAATAACTTCAGGAAGGTTAGCATCCTCAGCCATTTTGACGCCCGCAGTCACATGATTTTTGATTACCAGCGCGCTCATGCGTGGTTTCAGCTTATCATGTTCATTGTCACCAAATTGGTTTTCAACGAAATACTCTGGTTTTTCCATTTTACCGATGTCATGATAAAGAGCACCTACACGTGTCAATAACGCATTTGCCCCAATCGCACTTGAAGCGGCTTCAGCCAGATTGGCAACCTGTAAACTGTGCTGAAATGTCCCGGGAGCCCGCACCATTAATTCTTTTAGCAAGGGATGGTTGTTATTGTTCAATTCCAACAGCGACACTTCTGTCGTTACATTAAACATCTTCTCGAACAACAAAATCAGCGGATAAGTCAGCCAAATCAAAATCGCATTCCCAATAACAAACACAATTTCATTCATGAAAACATCCCATCCACCTGACTTGATCAGCGTAAAACCAAGCAGAATTAATATATATGATAGGAATACGAGCGCAGGAGTCGTCAGGAAAAATTGGCTCCGATTTTTAATATCACGCACAGAATACACAGCGATGCTACTTCCGGTCATAGCTGCCACAGCAAACTCAAAATTGTGTCCACTCATAAACGACACCGCCAAAGCTATAGTCATCGTAGTCATGAGTCCGACTCTGGAATCAAAAATGATGGTCAATATAATGGGTGCTATTGCCATCGGAATCAAATAAATACTGAGATTTTCTGTTCGGATTATAAAAATTGCAAAGGCGATAACCAGTCCGATTGCTAACAAGGTTAGCGTCAACATGATATTATTGTCAAAAATTGGATTCCTATACAGAAACAAGTACATCAAAAAGAAAAAGAAAATCGAACTCAGGATGATGGCATTACCTAAATGCTGTTGCCAGATTTCGAAATCGCTTGCTCGTGTGGAACGGGCTGCCTCCAGACTTTGAAGCATGTTCAGTTTTTCAGAAGTGATTAAATCACCTTTCCGAATGATAACCTGCCCGGTTGTAATTGCACCTTTTGTTGGAGAAATGGCCGAAATTGCCTCCTGAATAGCCATTTCAGTTTCTTCTATATTTTTGATATAGTTTGGAGTGATTATCAACCTGAAAAATTCATACGCAGCTGTGGCTACATCTTCATCAAATTCCCGGATAAATCGATTTTGTCCTGCAGCGTAGGCCTCTTCTGTATCTCTGACTGTCGTTATGCTCAGAACTCGCTGGGTTCGTTCAGTATCATCCCGAAGGATTATTTCATTCGCTGTAATCGTCGATTTAGAGTGATCGATAATCCCATCTGCATATAAATCAAGTACCACCCGATCGATCAACAAACGAATATCGATGCCAACAAAACGATTTGGACGTGGAAGTTCCGGTTTATACTGACGAATATTTAGTCTGGCATAATTTTCAAGAATTGTATACCAGGTGTTATCTGACAAAACAACCGGATACATATCTTTTGCCCGAACAAATTGAATACTATCGGCATAAATATCATCCTCAGTGGCCATTTTCGACCTGACAAAAGTAAGATAGCTTTCTATGACGGGGGTAAGTTTTCTAAATAAGGTATCGGTTCTGGTTTCGATCCGATTGATAGTTTGGAGGTCGTGATAAAAAATAGGTGGACTACTGGTGCGAATATTCTCGGTAGCTTCCTGAATTTCTTCTTTATCCTTTAATAAGCTAAAGGTGAATGGAGCATTTAAATCATCATCCCGCCAGGGTTCACCTAATTTGAACGTGAAATCCCTAAAAGAGGTACCGGGTAAAAAAAGAATAATGGTGGCTAAAAAAATGAAAATAATCAGTGTTTTGATGTACGGATTATTTTTTAACCCATCCTGACGCTGGCCACGAATTTTCCGATCGGGGAAGTAACCCTTTTTTTTTCTACCCAATCCAATTCGTTCCAGATTAAACATAATGGTCTTTTTTGTCAATTCTCAGTCACAACTGAGTCCTTCAAAATCAAGTTTGAAATACTTGAAACAGTAAAGAAAATCGTTATTCCCATTAACGTGTACCAAGGCCAGGCAATTCCCGTGTTTAAAATTATGGCTGCTACGATCACTACGCAGCTAATGAGTCCGATAAAAGCAGATTTTGACCCATAATTCGTGAATTTACCTACAATAAACGCTCCAAGTAGACCACCGTACGTAAATCCGGCAATTCCCAGTCCAAGTTCAATTATCAAGCTATCAGTTGATGTAAACGACACGGCAAACACAATGAAGACAAGAGTCCAGATAACTACCAAAATCCTCGATGTTCTGATTGAATCGTGTCTGTCAGCAAGTTTTGGCATCAAATCGAACAGGGTAGTTGAACTAAGTGCGGCAAGGGAACTACTCAAAGTACTCATGGCTGCGGCAAATAATCCGGCAATTATGAGTCCCGCAACACCCGGTGGGACCACTTCGTTGATGAATTTCAGTACAATTTCATCGGCTTTATCGATACCCAGCGCTGCAACAGATGCTCCGCCATAGTAAACGTAAAGTGACAAGCCTACGAAAAGAAATAATGAAATTTGCAGGAACACAAGAAATCCACTGGTGACTAAAGCTTTTCTGGCTTTGCTCAGATCTCCGCATGCCAGTAGTCGTTGTATAATCAAATGATCGGTTCCATGAGATGCCGAAGTAAAAAAGGCACCACCAATTAATGCTCCTACGAGATTGTAGGGCGTAAAGAAAATATCCGAAAATGATTTTGGCAATTCAATGAACGTAAATTTAGAATCCTCAAATAAAATAGATGAGTCGAAAACCGGATTTCCGAAAATAATTTGACCAATAATAAAAACGCCTCCAAATATGTACACGAATAGTTGCAGAACATCAATCCAAATAACGGATTTCAGGCCACCATAGTATGTGTAAGCCAATGTTAACAGTGCTATGATGATGATGGAAGCAGGGTAAGAAAGTCCGGTGATCACTTTGAGTGGGATTGCAGCTGCGAACAAACGCACCCCATCGGCAAGTAATCGGGTAACTAAAAAAGTAACCGTAATTGAACTGAGGAAGTTTTTACCGAATCGT
>DLXM01000140.1 GCA_003448835.1 Bacteroidota bacterium
CTTTTTCTCTCCTTCTCTTTTTCTCTCCCTAATCTATCACCAGAAAATTATATTCTCCTTTAACAGCTGTACCATTTTCAGAAAGCGTTGCACTTCCTCTGAAATCAATGATTTCTCCACCCAGATAAGTACGCACCAGACGACGCGAGAGTCCTCCTAATTCCCCAAACGTGGTATGGACTTCCCTGTCAACTGTTCGTGTCAACATCAACTTATGATCCCCGCCTAAATGAATTTCCATATCCTGGAATACATTTTTGCCTGCGATCTTGGCATTTTTATGAGATGTAATCATATTTATCCCGTTATGCCTGACACTACCATCATGACGCACAATACGATGTCCAACCGTAGGAAAATCACCTTTTGCCTGAGGTAATATGAAATACATGACCTGCCAGTTTTCTGCATTTTCGTGACTCACAAATTTATAAGCACTATGAATCAATTTAACTGATGATTCAAATTGCCAGCTATGATCCATGTATGCAGTACCCGTAACATTGACTTTTTTATCATTTATACCAATATGACCCCGAACCCGGGCATAAGGAATATGAGTTATAATGGTTAAACCACCATTTGTGAGTCCATAATGACCATCTCCCCATTTGATAGCAGGCTGAATATCTGTAAAATCAAGATCCACTGAATAAGTAGTTCCATCCTTGGTGAAAGCAACAACAACTTTGTGTTTATTGGGTAACTCGCCTTCAAAATAAAAATTCCGTTCCGGATGCAAACGCATTTGAAACTGTCTTTCATTCACCGTCAATCGATCAATTGGATATTCCCTTGATACTTGCCAGGTCTTCCCGTCAAAATTTTGGATAGACATCCTCACTCCATTAACCGGCGACTTAAATGCGCCAAAGTCCACAGCCGAAAAGGTAATATGAACGCGTATATCCTGATCTAAATAGAAATGATAATTCCAGAATTCATTATATCCACCTTGTCCCAATGACTGTGGTAATACCATTTCAGGTCCAACTCGATTTAGTGGACCAAAAGGATTATAATTTTGTGCTATCGCCGTCGAAAACAGGACTCCGGTCAGTAAAATCGCAACTAGTAATGATCGCATGTTCCTTGAAAAATATTGATTCAAACTTATACAAAGTATAATGAATAATTATTATATGATTTGTAAACGAATCATAACGTTATTTAATATAGAAACGTGTTGGCGAATAAGTACTTATTCAACGCTTTGTTTATTTTTTTGTATTTTCGTTAGGTAATATTTCATATAGAACAACAATTATTTCTGCTTTTATTTTTAGACAATAAAATCCACACCATTAATTAAAAATCCTCATGAGCATAAGTCCCAAAATTATTTATACCATCACCGACGAAGCCCCGATGTTGGCTACCTATTCTTTCCTCCCAATTATTGAAGCATTCACATCAAAGGCAGGCGTATCAGTAGAGACTCGTGATATTTCACTCGCCGGACGTATTCTGGCTCATTTCCCGGAGTATTTGACTGAGGATCAAAAAATTGGTGACCATCTCAACGAATTAGGAAAATTAGCACTTACACCGGAAGCCAATATTATTAAACTTCCAAACATTTCGGCGTCAATCCCTCAGTTAAAAGAAGCCATTTCAGAACTTCAGTCTCAGGGTTATAACGTGCCCAATTTCCCGGAAGTGGCAAAAGATGACTCTGAAAAAGATATCAAAGCGCGTTACTCAAAAGTATTGGGATCGGCAGTAAATCCGGTTCTTCGTGAAGGTAATTCAGATCGTCGCGCACCGCGAGCAGTTAAAAACTACGCCAAAAAGCATCCGCACTCAATGGGTATGTGGATCCCGGAATCGAAGACGCACGTCTCGAGTATGAGTAAAGGGGACTTTTTTGGAAGTGAAAAATCTGTAACTGTTCAGGTTCCAACTACTGCAAAAATTGAATTTATAGGTACGGATGGTTCTACTTCAACACTTCGAAGCGGAATCACACTCCAAGCCGGAGAGGTAATCGACTCGTCCACAATGAGCATGAGTGAGCTGAAGCAATTCATCGCTCGTGAAATTGAAGACGCTAAAGATAAAGGTGTTCTGTTTTCACTGCACATGAAGGCAACCATGATGAAAATTTCTGACCCGATTATTTTTGGGGCAGTAGTGGATGTCTTTTACAAGGAAATTTTCGACAAATATGCCGATTTGTTCCGTGAACTGGGGGTTGATACCCGAAACGGACTCGGTGATGTGTATGCACGCATCAAAGGACACCCGAAACAAGCTGAAATCGAAGCCGATATTCAGGCTTTATATAAAAATCGTCCGGAGTTGGCCATGGTTAATTCCGATAAGGGTATTACAAATCTACATGTCCCATCAGATATTATAATCGATGCATCGATGCCGGCAATGATCCGAACTAGTGGGCAAATGTGGAATACTGCTGGTGAACTTCAAGATGCCAAAGCGGTCATCCCTGATCGTTCATATGCCGGAGTTTATCAAGCGACCATCGACTTTTGCAGAACAAATGGCGCATTTGATCCATCCACGATGGGTAGTGTCCCGAATGTTGGACTAATGGCGCAAAAAGCGGAAGAATATGGTTCCCATGATAAAACTTTTCAGTTAAATAGCGATGGCGTGGTTAAAGTTATGGATGCATCCGGAAAAGTGTTAATGGAACAGGAAGTTAATTCCGGTGACATTTTCAGGATGTGCCAGGTAAAAGATGCTCCAATTCATGACTGGGTTAAACTCGCTGTAAATCGTGCTCGATTAAGCGATACTCCTGCTATTTTTTGGCTGGATAAAGCACGTGCACACGATAATCAGCTAATCAATAAAGTGAATGAGTACTTAAAAGAACATGATTTGACTGGATTAGATATCCGAATCCTCTCTCCTGTGGAAGCTACCAAAGTTACACTAGAGCGTGCGAAACAAGGTTTGGATACCATTTCAGTTACAGGTAATGTGTTACGCGATTATCTCACCGACTTGTTCC
>DLXM01000119.1 GCA_003448835.1 Bacteroidota bacterium
ATAATTGTCCCAATCCGTTCATACTGATCCCAGTATCAAAAATAGCGACAACCACATTTGGATCTCCCTTTGTAATGTCCCATGCTTTCCATGCTTTAGTATCAGCTCCTGCTGTTCCACCAATATAACTGTTTCCGTCATTTTTTAAATACCATTGGCCTACATTGAACCGAGTTCCATTTCCAGAGAACATCGGGTCATTAGGTATTGCACTCACAGGTATTTGAATATTAGGTTCAATTTGACGAAATTTTCCAATATTCTGATATGCAAGTTCAGCGATAAATTCTAATTTGATTTCTTTCCGAACAGTAACTAGAAACCAGTCATAAGCAATATATTCTACTTCTTTAATATCGACAGGAAGTGTATTAATCTCATCGAGAGTCGTTGAAATCTTTTGATCTGTTTGTTTTTGAACTAGGAAGGAATTTGGGTGATAGTGAACGGAAGTATCATGCCACAATCCGGTCCTAGTTTTATAGGAAGTATCTTGAGCAGCTACAAAACTCGGAATTGTCCAAAGCCATCCGACGAGTAAGATATAATTGATAGTTTTCATAACAAGTAAATTTTAGTTTTGGATTATACAGACATTTACACAAATATTTTTTATCTCTAGATGTCATTTTATCAATAGCATTTTACCCATTGAGATTCCCTTGCTGATAATATCTGAACCGGGTCTGCGGACTATCAACCTATAAAAGTAAATACCTGAGCTTAAACCATAGGCATCGAATTTTATCTCATGTACCCCAGCCGAACGGACTTCATTGGTAATTGGCAGTGCTACTTTTTGACCCAGTATATTAAGTACCTCCAGCCTGATTTCGCTGATTTCAGTTAATTGAAATTTAATTACTGTAGACGGGTTAAACGGATTAGGATAGTTTCCCAAAAGGTGGAATCCAGTAATTGCTTCTCCATCATTTCGATCAATCCCTACGGGTATTCCGTCATGAAAATAACCATAAATTTGACCGTCATGGCTCTTGAAACCTGCTTGATATCGCCATCCCGAAAAAGTCATCGAAAGTAGGGGACCAAATCGGGATACATGATAGAACGTGTGGATTCCTGGGAAAAACTCGGGTTCGTATTGTGCTGATTTTATGTTGGTAAAAGGTACCAACCAGTTAAGCCCTATTTTATTCGAACCTAAGGTACCCTGATTAACTATTGAATTGGACCAAACATCTGACAATTCTTCCACAAGTTGTGCATTATTCCATGGATAAGTGCCGTCAGAGCCAAATACTAACCGATAGGATTGTCCATCAGGGAAAGTGACTGTAGTGTCAGCGCTTATAACTGATAGGTTTTTCATTTGATAAGGTTCATTCTCTGTTGCGAGATCCCTTATATACGATGTTACTGAATCTCCGTGAACAAAATTGAATCGGTATATACTCACTTCCCCAGAACCAAGATCTGTTTCGTTCAACTGGAGTAATTCGTTGCCTTCAACCCTTTGGTACAAAGTGTCACGATTAACAATCATCTGATTGTTGGATACTACGATATTTTCAATTACAGCGAACTCTTTTTCATCAAAAATCCTTGTTCCGATTACCCGATCCAAACGATAGGTATAATATGATTGACCACAAGCAATCAAATCAGGAAGCGGAAAACACCCCGTGTAATATCTCTCTACACCCACCCGTAGGTCGTAGATGTCATGAGGGTTGTGAGCCTGTGCTAACATGTCCACTGATATTAAGAGTAGTACTGTAATCAGCCATAGTTTGAGATTGCTTAAAACTATCATATGTACTCCAATTATATTCTAGTAATTAGGTCACTATTCTAAAGACTTCGCGTTTATCATTGACTATAATGCAACGTAATTTTACTTGATAATTAAATATAGTAAATGTGGGAAAAAGGCACAACTAAAATATCAATTTATAATAAGTCGCCTAAAATATCTAACGACACTTTATTACCTTCTATTATTAAGTATCTACTTTTCAATGACTCTATAAGCTTTTCCGTGCCAAAAATCCGGATTTTCAGGTTCTATTTCGAACAAAAAGTCATTCCCGGATTGGAACACAATTTTAGAATGTTGGTCCGGACTCTTCTTCCACCCAAGAAATTCACCTTCCTTGTTAAAAACATCAAGTAAAAGATCGTCTGAGGGTCCAGTCTCTAGCAAAACCCAAACTCTATGTGATGAATCACGGAATGTCTGTTTAACACGGTTTCTGAAAGCTGGAATTTGATTCATTGAAATCGTAGTTCTCGTCATCGCAGCCGCTCGTTGCCGCTGCATACTAATCGATTCAATCTCTTCATCAGTTAATCTAATTAACGGGGCATTAGGTCGACTAAATCGTTTGACACGCTGATCCGCATAGTTATTTAAAACAACGTGATAAGTTGAATCCATGAGAAATGTCAGATACGATTGATCATCCAAAATCGTAAAGTAACAAAATGCACAACCTATGAACGATTCATTAGATACCACCTCATTACTTCTGGGTGATTGAAAACTATAAAGCTGTATATAATCGCCGGTACCCCTGTCATACGCTGATAATTCTACCCTAAACTCGGGATTTCTAAATGGCATTTGAATCAGAATTACATTATTGTCATTCCATCCAATCTGATTATTCCACCCGGACTTGTAATCATATTGATTTGTTTCACCTGTATTAATATTCAAAATTGTTAATAAGGCATTACTCCTATCAATAACTGCGACAAAACCATCCGGATGAACAACAGCAGAGTCAATATTAGTAAATTCACCTGGACCCTTACCTTTTCCACCGAATGTATTAATGAATTCGCTTTCCTTAGAATAATGGATGATCTGATTAGCGCTACGATCAACAAAAATAATACTCCCATCATTGAGCAATCCAAAATATCTGGGATCAGGAATATGTGGAAGAGCAGGAATAATCCATTCATTAATCAATTCAAACTCTAGAGGCGCCTCATAGATTATATTATCCGATTCGTCGGATTTAAAACCGCATCCTACACCAAAGATGAGGAGATAGGTTAAAATAATTGATAATTTTCTATTGACCATAATGACCTAGCATTGATGATGTTAGTTGACAATTTTGAATTTACTCAATACCGGCTCTCCATCCA
>DLXM01000162.1 GCA_003448835.1 Bacteroidota bacterium
ATCGATGTCCGTAAGAATCAACTTGGCTAAGATAAAAAGTGATCATAGTAGGCCTGGTTTCAAACGGATTTTGAAGCCAGTTGATTACTGTATCAACTCTGGCATCATGTGGCATGTCATGATCATATTGAAGCCAATGTGTTGCATAAGTGTCCATAATTGGCGCCTCTGATCCCGGCCAAAACAGAGTTCCTGCTCTTATGTTTTGTATTTCTGCTGTAACCCAGATTGGTTCACCACCATACCATCTTTTGTCCATTACAGCATCGCGATTACTCATTGTAAACCGTTCTCCCATTGATTTATCGAACATGTTATTAGACACAAGCCCGGTATTTTCGGCATATAATCCCGTCACCAGGGAGTAATGGTTTGGGAAGGTTTTGGATGGAAACACAGGTATCATGTGTTTAGCTAAAACCCCATTTTCGATCAGATAATCAAAGTTTGGGGTTTCTGTTTTTTCCAAATAATCTGGTCGCAGTCCATCAACGGATATTAAAATTAACGGATGTGTTGTGGAATCTTTTTTGGATGGATTGCAATAAACAAATAAGAAAGATAAAGATAGAACAAACCAAATATGTGATTTCATGGGATGAATTAGATTGAGGTTGAGGCTTTTTTAAATAATGAGCATGGCATCGCCAAAACTATAAAATCGGTATTTTTTAGATATTGCGTGACTATAAATTCGGTGCATTTCATCTATTCCGGTCAATGCAGAAATCAACATCAACAGAGTGCTTTTAGGTAGATGGAAATTCGTAATCAGGGAGTCAACTGCTTTGAATTGATACCCAGGCTTGATAAAAATATCTGTACTGCCACTTCCTGCGATGAATTGTCGATGGGATCCAGCTGCGGTCGGTGCGGATTTCAGCAAGCTGAAATCCAGTTTAGTAGTTTCTGATGAATTTTTACCCGGATTTTGTCCGGTCAGGTAGCCACCACTCACAATCGATTCGAGCGTACGAGCAGAGGTCGTTCCAACTGCGGTAATGTGTTGAGCTTCAGAGAGATTCTGTGCTGTTTCGGGATGAATACTGAACCACTCACTATGCATGATGTGATCATCTATTGACTCTGTTTTAACCGGAGCAAAGGTTCCGAGTCCAACATGTAGTGTCAATTCAAGTGTGGGGTGTCCCGCAGTACGTAGCGCTGACAAAAGTTCATCAGTAAAATGGAGCCCTGCAGTTGGGGCGGCTTTGCTTCCCTCATCTTTGGCGTAAACTGTTTGATATTCTTCTGAAAGATCCTCATTCTGAGCGATATATGGCGGAAATGGTGTAAGACGATACTGATCCCATACCGGATTATCGAATTCTGGTGACACGTGTAGGATGCGCACTCCGTCATCCTGAACTTCCAGAGTTTTAATTTCTATGCCCGGTGCCGGAGAAAAAGTCTTGTCTTTTCTGAATTTTTTCCCGGGACGAACAAGTGCTTCAGCATGACTAGTATCCATTTGTCGCAGGACAAAAATTTCAACGTTGCCAATTACAATTCGTGCCTTTTCCACCCGACTATTATTAAGAACAATCGTACTGTTTTTGGGCAAATATAAATCCAGATTATAGAAAAAATCGTCACGGATGGACTTATCCTGCCGATCATAAACTAACAATCGTGCATGATCTCGCGGATTTGCAGGTCGTTGTGCGATAAGGTCATCCGGTAAATGAAAATCAAAATCAGATAATTTGTACATCCGCAAAAAATGAACTTTCTGGGTTTGTGAATTAAAGAAATTGAATATATTGAAATTAGTCGACCCAACCCATAAACATTCTGGCTTATGCTTTCAAGATTTAAACGGTCCTGGTATTTATTCCAGTCGTCATTTTATGTATTGAACAAAGATCGGGAATTATTGATTTTTCCCATGATATCCGGAATTCTCACGATTTCGGTGGTTGCTTCATTTATTGTTCCATTTATATGGGCAACTTCATCGGGGGGTGAATATAATGCCACTTCAACCAGCTTGTTTTCATATGTAGTGATTTTTCTGTTCTACCTGCTCAGTTATTTTATTACCTATTTTTTTAACACAGCTATCATTTCTTGTGCCATATATCGGATGAAAGGTGGTGATCCGGACTTGCGCGGTGGGTTTAGAGCCGCTTTAGCCAGAATCCGCGAAATTTTTGGCTGGGCATTGGTGTCGGCTACAGTTGGAATATTTTTAAAACATGTACAGAATAATTCCAACATTGTAGGGAAACTCGTAGCCGCAGTTGCCGGGATTGCATGGTCAGTTGCCAGTTATCTGGTTATTCCTATCATCGTGATGGAGCGTTTGGGTCCGATTGATGCCCTCAAAGAATCAAGTAAATTGGTGAAAAAAACCTGGGGCGAACAGGTCATTGGTAACATCGGATTTGGCGCATTTTTTATCTTAATTTTACTTCCGATGTTTGTCATTATTCCTATGTTGAGCTTATCAGATAATGTAGTGTGGTATCTGATTGGCATAACGGTAATGGTTATCTATGTGACTCTTGTGGCATTGGTCCATTCAACGTTATTGGCCATTTTTCAGTCGGCATTGTACTTATATGCTCGTGAAGATTTTGTGCCTGAAGGTTACGACCGAAGTTTGTTAAGAGAGTCGGTAAGCAAAGATTAATTAATTTTCCGGATTTCATGTTTAAAAAATTGAGTTGTGTTTTCTTAGTTTTAAGTGTGTGGATTTCTTGCAGTCGTGTGGATTTACCCCCCAATGATATTGTATATGATATTCTGATTCAGAATGCTCAAATTGTGGATGGTTCAGGGGCCAAACCGTATCACGGATCGTTGCTCATTAAAGATGGTGTGATTAGTTATGTGGGAAGCGATGATCTGGACGATTTTGAGGCTATGCAGATTATCGACGCAGACGGGAAGGTTGTTTCTCCCGGATTTATCGATGCCCACGCTCATGGAAATGCGGAAAAAAATCCGGAGTTTCGGAATTTTTGGTCCATGGGTGTGACGAGTATCCTGTTGGGTATGGATGGTAGCAGTGCCGGGATTGAGGATTTGATCGAATGGATGAATGTCGTGGATAAAGCTCGTCCAGGACTCAATATTGTGCCTATGACCGGCCATGGTACCGCTCGAAATGTAGCTAAAATTAGCCTGGAGACGGGTCCGGATGAATCACAATTAGCCGAAATGGCGCGAATTCTGGAGGATCAGTTTAAGCAGGGTTCATTTGGGGTGTCGACAGGTATTGAATACATTCCTGGCCGGTTTGCTGATCAAAGTGAGTTGGCCATTGTGAGTGAGGTTGTGGCGCGATATAATGGCGTGATTATGAGCCATGTCCGAAATGAGGACGAGAGTGTGGTTCGCGAATCGGTGCGCGAGTTGGTGCGTATGGGCAGTGATGGTGGGGCGCGGGTTCATGTCTCGCATATTAAGGTGGTTTACGGGAAGGATGTTTCCAGTGCCGAGGGAGTGCTTTCTGTAATGGATTCGGCCAGGGTGGCGGGACAGGATGTTACTGCTGATGTGTATCCGTATACTGCGAGTTATACCGGGATCGGGATTTTGTTCCCGGATTGGGCATTGCCTCCGCATGATTTTGATGAGGTTGCACGAACACGTCGAGCGGAATTGGCTGAGTATCTTAGAAATCGGGTAAATTTGAGAAATGGACCGGAGGCGACGTTGCTGGGAACGAGTCCATGGGCGGGGCGGACTTTGGCCGAGATCGCTGACTCGTTGGATAAACCTTTTGAGGAAGTCCTAATTGATCATATTCCGCCTGGATCTGCCAGCGCAGCTTATTTTGTGATGGATATAAACGTGATGAGACGATTTCTGGAAGATCCACATGTTGTAGTTTCAACAGACGGTTCGCCAACTATGTTACATCCGCGTGGTTATGGTAGTTTTGCCAAAATTATACGTCAGTTTGCTGTTGAAGAATCTTTGATACCAATTGAAACGATTGTGCATAAAATGTCTGGACGTACGGCAGAAATTGTTGGATTACATAAAGATCGAATCCCAACTTCTCAGATGAACTATGAGGATCTGCATTATCTAAGACGTGGATTTCTGAAAAGCGGATTCGCTGCAGACGTGCTTGTTTTTGATCCGGAGCAGGTAATGGACCATGCAACTTTTGAAAACCCACATCAGTATTCAACCGGATTTGATCACGTGATTATCAACGGAATTCTGGTACAGAAAGATGGTGCACCGACAGGTGCCCGTCCCGGATTGGTATTACGCTCACGTTAAATCTCGGGAATCACTCGCAGGAATCCGGTCGATGGGTTTGATATATAAAAAAAGGCGACTCAGTTAACTAAATCGCCTTTTCAAACCTTATTTATCCCGCATTCCGATTTCAATTTCGTATAACTCTCGTTGTTTGGAGAGGAAATCCTCACGCTTTTCAATATTCTCTCGTTCTAGAGTATCACCGGGTTCGAGTTGATGTTCCCACTCAAATTCATATCGTTTCCACGATAGTTGACCATTTTTTCCCGCTTGCAGGACCGTATAACCGGGATTAAATCCACGCCAGTTGCCTCCCCACCATGCCGCGCTAACACTTTGACTTGTGATATACCAGACGCCATTGTAATAAAAATCCTCAATCTGG
>DLXM01000137.1 GCA_003448835.1 Bacteroidota bacterium
TATGCCATCGCCAAAATTGCGGGCATTAAGATGTGTGAAGCGTATCGGGATCAGTATGGATGTAACTTCATCTCCGTGATGCCGACGAATTTGTATGGTCCGAACGACAATTTCGATTTAAAAAACTCCCACGTCTTACCGGCGTTGATCCGCAAGTTTTATACAGCATCTCAAGAAGGTCAGACGAGTGTCGAGATTTGGGGAACCGGATCTCCGAAACGCGAATTTTTGCACGTGGATGATCTGGCACAAGCCTGTCTGTTTTTGATGAAAACCTACGATGGTCGCGACTTTTTAAACGTCGGGACCGGTGAAGACATCAGCATCAAAGAACTCGCTGAGATGGTCGGACGCATCGTCGGATACGAAGGCGACCTACGCTTCGACACCACCAAACCCGACGGCACTCCCCGCAAGTTGATGGATGTCAGCCGCCTGCACACCCTCGGCTGGAAAGCCAAAATCTCGCTTGAAGACGGGATTACAGGCGTTGTTGAGGATATAAAATCCGGGGCAATTACCTGGTAATTGGTTAAGGTGAAATAAACAGTGAAACTGTTCTCTCATTGCGCTTTGTTATGTGTGATTACGGTATCCGAAGGTAATCGCCTTATTGAATAGAGACAATCGTAGAGAAAATCAGATTTTAACTACTTTTTCAGTTCTTATAAATCATTTCGGTTAATTGTGATTCTATATCATTTAAAAATGGATATGCTACAATAAAACTATTGTCAGGTTTTTTCTGATTAAGAGTACGGGGAATCATATTTGTACCATAAAACCAACCATAATCCGATGATCTGTCATTTGTCAGAATTAGTAAATCATCAGATTTTAATTCGTCAATTAAAGTCGGAATAAATAAATCACTTGATCCGATACCCCTAAACGAACAAGAAACAGAAGCATCAGATAAATTTTTAAGCATTTGGATCTGTTGTTCCTCACGTTCTATGTAATAAATGACTACCGGAGTATTTAAGTTTTCAGCAAAATTCATCAAAGTGTCGAATAACTCAAAAAATGTTTTCCCGAACGATATCTTAGGTGGTAATGCCAACGTTAGTCGTTTAAACGTGGATATTGGTTGATCCAATTTACACACATACACTCGCTGATCAGAGGTTTGTAAAACCTGATCTAAAATTGTCCCAAAAACTCTGGATGTTGTGGTTATTGTGCCATTCCATCCCATAATGATATCGGTAATCGCATTTCGATTAGCTGCTAAATGAATACCTTCCGCAATATTTATATTATTCTCTACAAGAGGTTTTGCACTTGATCCGGTTGCATAAATTTGTCCTGTTGCTAAATCTAATAATTTTTGTGCTACATCTTGCTGATCTTTAGATCTGACGATTGTATTTACTACACTCAGCGGATAAAGGATAGCCGATTTATTTGATCCAAAATTTGAAGCACATTCGATTAATCGAGCTGTTGTTTTTGGATTTGAAAGTGGAATTAAGATTCGACTATGTTTGGTTTCTTTAGTTTCAGAATTCGATTCCAATGTTATTGGATCACTTAGTTTATATCCGGTTCGTTCAATAATTATTGGACCAATAATACACGTTATCAAAATCATAAAAATTGAACCGTTCAATATTTCATCACCTAATAATCCAATTTCGACACCTACAAATGCGGCTGCCAATGTTGCGGCAGCTTGAGTCTGAGATAGTCCAAATAAAACCCAGATTTGATCCCAACTGAACTTTAGGATTTTCCCACTGATAAATGATGCAATAAACTTCGTAATAAGAACAGTCAACGTCATAGCTATCATTACTATCCAAACATTTAAATCACTCATTACTACCGAAACGTCCACTTGCATCCCCACATAAATGAGAAAGAATGGGATAAAAAATGCATCCCCAAAAAAATCTATCCGATTTCTCAATTGTCCCTTGTTTGTTAGTAGTCTATTAAATGCAAGACCGGCTAAAAAAGCCCCCACAATCGCTTCTACGCCAATCAATTCTGCCAACCAAGCCACGATCATCATACTTCCAAATACATATACAAAAGTATAACGTCCTCGCTCACCTACCATTTTAAAAAATCGGTAACTGATGGCAGGCAGGACAATAAAGATTCCAGCGACATAAACCGAAAATAAACCTGTTAATTTTAGCCAGAAATACACATCCAAATTACCCTCAACAGATCGTGCGATTACAGCCAAAACGAGTAGCGCGGCAATGTCCGTGATAATTGTTCCGCCAACCGCTGTGACCACGCTTTTTTCTTTTGAAAGTCCCAATCTCACGATAATTGGATACGCGACTAATGTATGTGACGCAAACATACTGGCAATCAGAATCGATGATTTAAGATCATATCCTAAAGATGTGAATATGAAAGTTCCGGCCAATTGTGGAATCAAGAATGTTATTGCACCGAATAACATTGTCCCTTTTGATTCTTTTTTAAACTCCTCCATATTTATTTCGAGTCCGGCGAGAAACATCAAGAACAAAAGACCTACTTTCCCAAACACATCAATTACCCCTTTTGCTTCAATGATTCCTAGTCCACCGGGACCAATGATAATTCCTGCAAATATTAATCCAACAATTCCGGGTAATTTGATTTGTTGAAATAACAAAGGGACAATTAAAATGATGAGCAAAAGGATGCCAAATGTTAAGATTGGCTCACT
>DLXM01000314.1 GCA_003448835.1 Bacteroidota bacterium
TTTCAGCTGATTTAGAAATTCCATCGACTATAGCTTCCGGCCATTGTAAGTTTGTAGCATGGTAACGCACATCCACATCATCCCAATACACTTTGTCATTCACAATAACCACGGTGTCTAACTTCATTTGTCCATCACTAACATTGTATAAATAATTGGATCCAAGCATCAAACTATTCACCATATCATTTACATACGCTCTTGATGCCCACCATTCAATTGAAATAGCAAGATTGAATCCAATTACAGTATGAGCAACAGTAGTTTTTTGGTTTTGTATTTTGTCATCGAGCTCAAATATTTCGTGTTCACCACCATCTTTAATTTTAATATTATCTAAAAAGATGCTGTAAGATGTTTGAGTTGTTTTGATATTTTTCTCACGTGCCTGACTGGTCATTTTGCGTCTGAATATAATCTTGTCTCCCCCGTCAGCATTCAGACTATCCTTGTATATGATTCCATCCTCATTCGTAGTTACTGAATCAACGAACGTTTCAGTAAAAATTGGTGGATTGTTCATAACCTTAAAGTAGGCGAATGTCTTTTCTTTGATTGGAAGTTGAGTTAAGTCAACAAGCAGAATAGTGGCCCTAGAGCATGCAGAAAACTCCGAAGTATTCCCGTTTCCATCAGTCGTAGTTGTGGTAATAGATTTGGATCCGTCGTAACGTTTATCACCGGTAGAGGTAAAGGTCATATGAAACGTTCCGTTACCCATTGCGTCTGTGGCTAATGCAGCCACACCCAAATAAATTTGCCCCTCACCATATTTGCTGGCATCACATCCATCACTCATATAAACATCAACGAAGAATGATGAATTGGGTGTCGAATTTAGCTTGCCATAAACCGATACAATTGCTCCGTCAGGATATGGGTCAGGTGTTACCACAGAATCAATCACCGGATAATTAATTCGATTATTCGGACCCTGATCGGCATCCAGACTATCATTTTCAGTGACACCTAAATCTGCCAAATCAATTCCCAATAATTCATTATTAAAAATACTGTTCCCTCTAATTGACACTGCTTCTGTCAGAATTTTGTCAACAAATACCCCTGTTCCTCCATTACCGGCAATCATATTTGCCGCGGTCTCGTCAGTTCCGCCAATCGTAATCGTATTGCCTTCGACCGTAATTCCGGAGTTTGTGTTAGCGAACATTTTTTCAGCTTCCGGATCTATCTGTGTATCACCTATCACATTTCCACGGACAAATATTTCATTGCTATCTATGAATAGTCCATCTTTATTACCCGAAATCACATTCCCGGGAGCCATACCCGGCGTATCAGTGAATGCGCCAACGGCATGATTGGATCCCTCAGAGATTTTTACTCCTGCTTCAAGATTTCCCAAAACCCCGGAACTATCCGGTTTTAATCCAATCCAATTGCCAATCACCCGATTCAAAGAACCACTGTTGATTTCAACACCATGCTCGAAGTTGCCGGAAATAATATTTCTGTCATCCGGACTATCCCCACCAATCTGGTTTCCTACACCTTCATTTATGAAAACACCGGACTTTTCATTACCCTGATTTATACTTCCCCCCGGATCAGTACCTATATAATTTGATTTTAGGATGACCTCATCAGCTAAAATTACTATACCATGTCCACCAAAACCGATTAAACTCAGCCCCTCGATCAACGTTCCGGAAGCACCCGGGTTTAATACAATTCCATTCGATGGATTATCATTGGATTTGCCATCCAGGATTATTGTAGGTACTCTGTTTTGAACTTGATTTACTTTCGCAGAACCCACTCCGAATCCGGTGACTACCGTCTGCTTCTCGATGGGTGGTAACGCAGACTCCGGATTTATCAAATGCGGCGCGGAACCGGGTATATCAAATTCTATTTTACTTTCCCATCCCCCGGCATTCACTTCTTCGATTGCTGCTCTAAGCGTACATTCAGGCACATCTTCACCATCAATTTCGATATTATTACCAGTATCACAGTGTCCGTCACCAGCTTCAGCTGTAGCATCATCCCCAACAGAATTAACTTTATCGGATGTCACTCTAACCGTAATCTGTACTCCACCAAAATCACGTGTATCCTCCGTACAACTACCCTCATCGCTGCCTACATCCTCACCGGTCCATTGAATGGTAATTACTGTTTCACCGGGAGTCTCATTTGCCTGAATCGTAAACTCAACTGAAATCCCATCAGCTTGATTTGGTGTAATAGAAAACAACGATTCATTTTCAATGTTGTCTATCCATACTGTTGCCGAACAAGTTGCCGCATCCGATACCCGAAATGTTGTTTCTTCACCGACTTTCACCTTTACCAAATGTGGATAATCATGCGCATAAAGAAGTGAAGTTGTTGAAATAAGCAAGATAACCAACAACAAAGCATGTAACCGACCAAGACATCGTAACATAAGCCCCCCTGGATATGGGTATTGAAATATACACTTACATATAAGTAAGTAAATTTCAATTATATATTCAATGGTTTATTTACAACTCACGATACCATCTTTCTAAACTTAATTTGAGTCCTTAAAAATTGAACCAAATACCGCTACATAAAGTACTGGAAAAAAATTAATCAGATTCCAACGAATCTGATGGGTT
>DLXM01000054.1 GCA_003448835.1 Bacteroidota bacterium
TTGCAAATTTGATTGCGACAATCCTTTTCCAGTATCCTCAATCATTATGGTAACTTTATCCCCAATTTGTTCGACATCCACCGAGATGTACCCCTCTTCAGTGAACTTAACTGAGTTACCGATCAGATTGTGAAGTATTTGTTCCAGTTTTCCCTCATCAGCATAAACGTTCACAAAATCGGTTGGGACCGAATTTCGTAATTCCAACCCGCGAAGTGATGCTGTTGAATATTGCAATGCCATTACTTTGCTTACCAGCGAACGTAAATGTATTGGCGTGGTATTGAGCTGGATGGTGTCGTATCTGATTTTAGACATATCTAACAAGTCGTTCAGCAAATACGTGAGCCGTCTACCGCTCTCAGCTATGAGTTTTAAGTTCAAATTTACGGAGGGGGGTAAATCCCCTTCAGCACCCTCAATTAATAGATCACTAATTCCGATGATTCCGCCCAATGGTGTTCTGAGTTCATGTGCCACCATTGAAATATGTTCATCTTTCAAACGATCATTTGCCATTAAACGGGCAAAACTTTCGGGTTGCTTTGACATAGATTGTTCATCCAAACTTGTCGCTATGTATTCCGGTTCAGTTTGAATAATCAGGTAGGTGAGACCCAATGTTGACAAACTAACCACGAGATGCATCCCAAATTTTTGATATATATCTGAAAAGTTGATATCTAAAAAGGTTAACAACCCAAGTGCACTTGCAATAACCGTTAATATCATCATACTTACAATTGGGATTTGCTTTGTATTTTCATCCTTCAATACAAATAAACTGAATCCCGAAGAGAAGAGTCCGATAAAGAGTAAGAGAACTATAGATGCTGCAATGGCCATTTCAATCGACAAAAACGGCCCAACGATAGTCGAAAATACGGTTAGTCCGAAGCTCATGGCCAAATATGTATCCGTAATCCCATTATTTTGAAAAGCCTTGGTTACGTTTTTAAGCACCATCAACAATTGAAAACAGACTGCTGAGGTTATAAAAATGATGAACTTATACGCAGTGATTGAGCTATAAACCGTATAAGTTGACACAACACCGAGGTCGATTATTGCCAGAAATGCTCCCACAAGGAGAACAAATATTCCGGAATTTAGAAAGAGTTCTTTCCGGGTTTTAACAAATCTCAGAATTAGAAAAAGTGATATCGTGAGATTGAGCCCGTAAAATACCCCTTTTACTAATGCATCATAAAACATTGACTCAAGCATAATTCAGTTCAAGTATGTAAAAGAAATAATGGCGACCAATCTTTTTCTGTTTTTAACTTCAAATGCATGAATATTTATCATGTATGATGAACTTCATCGTAGCATCTTATTGACAAAAACACAAACTAACAAATTTTATAACAGAAACCTTAACCCAAACTTATTTTTCTGAACCAAAAACTGATTTGATTTTATTCCAAAATCCAATTTTTTCCTTCTGTTCGGAAGGTTGTACCAATTTTTTTTCCTGAAACGGGTTACTAACCTGTTGGATTCGTTCGTATCGTCGGGCTTCGTGGTCGTTCTGATTTTTTTTGTTATAATCTGCTTTTGAACCGGGTTTTGGTCCGCTGGAATCACGCGATTGATTGCGTTTTGGTGGTACTGGCGGACGATTTCTGGCAGGTGGTCTCGGTGCTGATGGTTTTTTCGGAACGATGGGTGGTTTCTCCGGATTCAACCGTGGTTGAGGTTGATTAGGTCCACTAGTCGAATTTCCAGCATCGGACTTAGTTTTATCCTGAAATTCAGGTGCTTTAGGCTTTGATCCTAATTCTGGTTTTTTGCGAACCGGATTAGGTCTTGAACGACCTTGATTTCGATTTTGATTTCCTCTTGATCGTGAATGTTGATCATCATTTTGATGGTCACGATTATCAGACATGGAGGATTGGTCACCTGTCAGTTCAATGATCTTTAATCGATCACCCATTTTATCTTTAATCTGCTGGAAGTAGCGATTATCCTGTCGGGTAACCAACGTCATTGCAGTACCCTTCATTTCGGCACGGGCTGTACGTCCAATTCTGTGGATATAATCATCTACATCATGTGGCACATCAAAGTTTATTACGTGAGATACTCCTGTAATATCGATTCCGCGAGCCATTACATCTGTAGCAACAATCACATTTATTCGTCCAGCTTTGAAGTCACCCAGTGTTGCTTCACGCTCTTTTTGGTCACGGTCACCATGCATCGCTGCCACTTTAACGCTTTTTTTACGAAGCGCACGAGAAAGACTGTCGGCACCTCGTTTGGTAGCAGTAAATACGATGGCAGATATTACATTCTCAGTATCAAATAAATGAAGAACAAGATCTAGTTTTGCATCATCATTTACTTTATAAGCTCGTTGATCAACACCTTCTGCTGAAACAGAAGATGAAATATTAATACGTACCGGATTGATAGTTAATTCTTTGGCTAATCCTTCAATTTTGTCAGAAAGTGTAGCTGAAAAAAGCAGTGTTTGACGTTTTTTAGGAAGTCTTCGAATTATAGTCAGGACATCCGGAATGAATCCCATGTCCAACATTCGGTCTGCCTCATCTAAAACCAGAAATTCAAGTTGAGAAAAGTCGACGTTTGATACTTTTATGTGATCTAAGAGTCTTCCAGGTGTTGCGACTAATACATTAACACCATCGCGAATGGCTTGTTCCTGTGCACCCCAGTCTGTTCCACCATATACAGATGCAGTTGTAACTCCGGTGTGATATCCGATCGTCCAGAATTGCTCATCTATTTGCATCGCTAACTCTCGTGTTGGAGCCAGAATCAATGCACGTATACCATTTTTTTTGTTGGCAGCAAGTTTTTCAATCAGCGGGACAGCAAAAGCAGCTGTTTTTCCGGTACCTGTTTGAGCAGACGCTAGTAAATCTTTTCCTTCGAGAACTGCAGGAATGGCTTGAATTTGAATCGGTGTGGCTTTCGAAAAGCCCATGTCTGAGAGACCCATCAAGAGGTCTGAACTCAGATTAAAATCGTTGAATGACAAAATCTTAAAAATTGTATTGGTTGTTGTACCCCGGTGTTGATCTTCCAATCGTAAACCTGTTGTTTTTCTATAACTCCCCAATATACGAAATTTCATCGTGCATTGTACCGAATATCCGATAAAACCATAATCACAGTTCCATAATCTGATGATATTGCGTATATTCTTAGTCAAAATTGACGCATTAATAAACAAAGTGATACCCTTTTATGAATTACACAGAAAATCATTTTTACATCTGCA
>DLXM01000204.1 GCA_003448835.1 Bacteroidota bacterium
GTGACTTGACAAAAATAGTGTAAATCAGAATCGATGATAATCGAACCGGATACGAACAAACTCTGAACCGCCCTTTCGAATGTCTCTGATAAGTTTCAGACACCTATTGACAACTGTTGCGATTTAATACAATTCTTTTCTTATTATCAGTTACCAAAAAATCTACTCCGAAACTCACTAGATGCAGAGACTTTTTATCATATCTCTAACTTTGATCATATTCATTTTGAGTGAGAATTTACTCGCCCAGGATGAACCACTCATCCGTATCAGTGATGTAACTATTGAAAATCCACTTTGGCTACCCGATGCAAAATGGGATGAGTTTATCAATGCCTCGTATGATCACACGAAGAATGAACTATTCGTTCTGTTCAAATCACAATTGTTCAGGCTGGATGTAGCTCAATCAATGTGGGAAGAATATGCGAATATTGATCTCCCAGAAGATGTACGACAGTTTGATTATAGCCCGTATCATCATGGATTTTTATTTTGGGATCGTGGTGTTGGTCGCGTTTTTCTTCTGGATTCACTCAAACAAATGAAACGCATCGATAACTCTTTTAATCACAAAAATCAGTTCGGACACAGTCCCTGGATCGACCACAGAACCGGTGAACTGTTCGCTTTTGGCGGATATGGGCTGTTCACCATAAAATCAATAATAACAAGATTTAATTCGGCATCAGGCGAATGGGAAGAACAACCGGTTTTAAGTCCAAATACGATTCCAGCACCTCAAACAAATGCATCCATTATTCCGGATTTCCCAAACGGACGTATTTATATGGTTGGATTACAACATTATGCAACGGAGGTTATCCCAAATAATCGCCACATGAATAATGACCGGGCCATTTGGGAGTTTAATTTAATGACCAATACCTGGACTCAACTTTCAACTTTGGTTAGTAAAGTGAAAATTACACCAAATATGACAAGCTGGTTAAGTAATACTTATTTATCGTTAAATCCACGATTAAATTTATTTCTGTTAGTAAGTAATGATGATATTCAACGAGATTTTATCGAGGCCTATCATATCCCTTCAAATAAGGTAAAAAATCTAATAGAACTGGATCCAAATTTAAAAACTACCCATCCCATTTTATACATCGCTTGGTCTGAAACTGATCAGGTCTTCTATGTTCTTGCGGCCAATATCATGGATAGTCAACGTGCAATTCACGTGGGACTAAAAAAAATCGAAATCCTGAATGAAGATGATTTTATTACATGGATGTCAGAGTCCGAACGAGATTATAGCCTCATGATTTCCGGAATCCTTATTATTACTGTGATTTTTGGTTTATTCAGAATCCGAAAAACCAGAAATGGCACGTCGACAAATGTCGAAAATTCGGATTCAAATGAAAAAATTTGTATCAAATGTACCGGAGATGGATCATTTTTATCAGTTAGTTATGGCGATAAGTACATATCTGAAATTCCGGTGATGGAACAAAAATTATTGGAATTGCTCATGCGTAATATGGATTTACCGAATAAATTTACCGCATCCGATGATGTTGATATGCACTTATTACCCGATCACCCCAGCACGGACTACATCCGCAGGAATCGAAATCTCACATTAGAACGTTTGGAAGCATTATTTCAGTCACTAAACACCCTCGAGAATAATAAATACATCATCCGAAGTGTAAATCAATTCGATAAGCGCAAAAGCGAATACCGACTTAATGATGAATACATTAAAGTAGAGCTCTAATAATAGTTGGATTCAATTCTTTGTCAAAGGTGACTCCAATTAGAGTTTCACCATCTAATGATACAGTAATTAAATATACGTTTGTATCCAGTTGATAAACTTTGATTTTTTCTCCTAACAGATTATATACATGAATTTCATTAGTAAAACTCCTCCAATCTGCATTACCATCCATATTTACATCAGTAGCAGATTGTCCAGAATATAAAACGATATAATAATCACTAGTATAATCCGGAGATCTGTACGCAGATCTATAATTTTCTGCAGGTTCAATTATTGCGCTATTTCCACCATATTCTACAACATTAAATTCTGGCAAATATTCGTATTGTTTACGATGTATTTGAGATACGTGACCATTTTTATATGAATAGAAAACACTGAAATCGAAAGAATCCGCGAAATATGCAAAATATTCTCGATTATATGAGGATACCAACTCTCCAGTCATGCTCATTGATGCGCGAATTGGAATTTGGTATTTGTCTATTAAAATAGACAATGGTTTAAGTATCACATTTGTAAACTTACCATCAAAATTACTTAATTGAACAACGCCATCATGTTGAATTGAATGATTAACTACTGTTGTCGTATCAATCATCAAACTATGTCGATTTGATGGAATGTTTACAGTTTTTGAAATGCAAGTATTTATAGATTTTAACGCTGGATTTGAAATAATACATTCTAAGTTAACTATGTCAATCTTTTTGTTAGTTACATCTACGATTTCGAGATGACCAGATTTTAAACTTTTTTGTAAAATAATTGATAAGTACTCACCCGGACCTCTTCCATTACTCCCAAACTTACCAATTTTTTTTTGAGATTTAATGTCATAAATTTGAATCTTAAATTCTTGGTAATCATCTTTAATTACCAAAAAATCATCGATTATAACGATATCCGTTGGCATTAATATCCCATCAAGTTTCAACTCTTCAGTTGATAACTGTACAGGATCATCCAAATCTATATTAGCTACAAATAGATTTAAAATTATAATGAGCGAAAGAAAAAACATTTAACCTACTTAGTATTTAATCCCCTGGGCAAAGTTGTTCTATTACTGTGATATTATCCGCTTTTGAATTAAAATTAGAACTTTGAACTTCTCCATCACAAAAGATGATTCTACAACTTGAACCAGGAAATGTGACACAACCTCCTGCTGCAATACATGAACAAGTATCATTTTGCATGCATTCAATTTGATTTGTATTATCATCCAAATTATAAGTGCCAAAAAAGATTAAAATAGAGACTAAGATTGAAATAATGGATATATTCATAATAAATGAGTTTTATTAATGTTATTCTGACTTAACAGAATGTAGAAAAAAAAAACTATTCACACAAGCTTTATCAGTTTATGAAATCATTTGACCTCCATATTCACACAAGACTTATTTTTGGAAACGACAAAGCTGATGCTTTCGCTGATGCTGTTACTCATGTCGGAAAATCCATTTTTATTGTTACCGGAGGTGGATCTGTTGTCAGATTGGGATATTTTGACCAGGTTAAGAAATTACTCGAGGATCGCGGACTCAAAGTCTATCATTTTTCGGGAATTGAGCCGAATCCACATGCGCAAACGATCGACAAAGCAGCTGCACTAGTCCAAAAATCAGGCGCTGATGCTGTGCTGGCTTTGGGAGGTGGATCTGTGATGGATGCCACAAAAGCAATCGCTGCACTGGTCCACGACAACGAACCCCATATCTGGCCATTTGTTCTTGGAGAACCTCGCCGTGGACAACTCAAAGGCGCAATCCCCATTATTTGCATCCCGACTACGGCAGCAACGGCATCCGAAGTCACGATGGGATCAGTAATTTCAAATCCGGATACTAAAGGTAAAGCAGTCATCGGATATCCATTTTTGAGACCCATTATTTCCTGGATGAATCCGGAGTTTACAACTAAGGTACCCGCCGTAACTACAGCAGATGGCGCATCGGACATCCTGAGTCATGTTTTTGAAAATTATATCCTTGGCGGAAATGATTCTCCTATGACCGATTATTATTGCGAAGGTGTCATCCGTACCGTCATTGAAACACTTCCTGCAGTACTGAATGATCTAGAAAATGTGGAGCTTCGTGCCCGTTTATTATGGGCTTCTGATCTGGCTTTGAATGGTTATCAAATGGCCGGACGCAATCCAGCTCCGTATGTGTTGCACGCTCTGGAACATTCGATGAGTGGATATGCACCTGACTTAGCACACGGACGCGGTTTAGCAACACTCTACCCGGCATATTTCCGTTGGTTATGGGAAAAAGGCTACCACAGAGAACGATTTGCACGCTTGGGACGAAATGTGTTCAATTTATCGGGAGATGAAGGCGCTACTGGAATGGGATTTATTTCTCAGTTCGAAAAATGGCTAAAACAAAATGATCTTTATCAATCAACGACTTCCCTGGGTATTCCAAAAGATGCATTTTTCCCGATTGCTGACTATGCCACACGCCTTTACGGTCGAAATGGAGTAATTCCTACTGCCGGAGGGATTTCAGTTACCGAAGCGGTCGAAATTCTGGAAATGACCGAGAACCAATATTCTAAAGATTAACCTATTCCGGATTCAAAGACACCGCTAATTACTAGGATTCGGTGAGTGAACTTAAAAGAGTCGCAAATCCAATCATTTTAAGCTTTGATTCGTTAGAATATAATTCAATGAAGAAGGTCATTAGACAATCTTCTTGGCAACAGACATCTCGCGTTTGCCAAGTGCACCCGGCGCTTTCGTGACGACCCAGCCGGCTTCTTTCATCGCGTTTCGGGCTTTGGTCGCGGCACAGTAGGTCGTCAGTGTTGCACCGTTGTCGCACCAATCATAAATCTGTTTAAATATTTCCGGCGTCCATAGTTCAGCGTTGACGCCCGGTGAAAACGCATCATGAAATACATAATGAAATCCTGTTTCCACAGGATTAAATGTGTCAAAAAGTCCGCGATGTATGCGCACATGAATCTGTTGAGTAAAATCGACATCTACATGTCCCTGACTCA
>DLXM01000310.1 GCA_003448835.1 Bacteroidota bacterium
AGAATTAAGTCTGATTCCAAAAGGACTAATACCATACTTTACTAGAGGATCAATTGCATTAATTGAATCACGCACTTGAGAAATCACCAGATTTATGTTATCACGGCGCCAATCTTTGATGTCCGAAATCCCACGCCCATCCGCCTGGAAATGAGTTCGATCTTCAGTACCAATCGGTGGAGTATAGGGGTAAAAATAATCATCAAAATGTATACCATCTACATCATAACGCCGAACAATATCAGCAACAATAGTTGCTACATAATCACGAACATCTTTAATACCCGGATTTAACATCGAGTACGTTCGGCCACCTTTAAATGTCATAATCCATTCGGGATGACGTTTAATAACATGTGATTCAGCATGCGGGTATGCCCCAAGATCGTGACTGGTTCTAAATGGATTGAGCCAGGCATGTAATTCCATTCCTCGTTCGTGAGCTAAATCAATAGCGAATTCCAGTGGATCATAAAAAGGTTCCGGAGCCTTACCTTGTTTTTTTGTTAAAAAATACGACCATGGTTCATACGGAGAATTATATAATGCATCAGATTCGGTACGAATTTGAAAAAAAACAGCATTAAAACCATTTTGATAGAGCTGATCAAACAAGAATACGAGTTCATTTCTTTGTTTTTCAACAGTAAGATCCGGCTCAGATGGCCAATCCAAATTGACAACAGTAGATATCCAGACTCCACGCATTTCAAATTTAGGCGTAGTTACGGATTTCAATTCATCAGAAAATTTAGAAGGAGTTACAGTAATTGATTTACTATTGACTTCTGTAGATTTACATGAACTCAGAAAAATGAGAATTGCTGAAAAGATGAGCAATTTCAAATAACTCGTTTTCACTAGATTAAGTATTTGTTATTATTGTAGATGATTTATTTCCAAATTAGACACTCTTATTTCAGAAAGTGTCCGCAGGTCAGAAATAGCAGGTGAGTTCAATGTAATAACTTTAGTATAAAATTCATTGGCAAGATGATATTTACCCTGTAGCTCATAGATTCTGGCAATATTAAACACAAATATTGGGTTAGATGGGTATTTTTTGGCCAAAATACTTAGGTGATTTTTAGCTTTTTCATACTCCTGATCTCGCTCGTATAAATAAGCCAGAAACATGCGGGCATCATTACTTACATAAGAATCAGCCATAGCTGCTCTTTCAAGAAGCATCAATCCGTGCTGTTTATCACCTGAAAGTCCTGCAAGCCGAGCCATCCAACGTACCTCAGATGGAATAGAACCCATCATGTAATGGAATACCCCTTGTCCCATTAAAGTATTGGGATCATCATTATCCATCGACATAAGTGTCTTCGTATACGAGTAACCGGTAATTCCGCTACTCATCGCAGTACGATAACGTTTCTCTTGCGCTGCAACCAGACTTCTGTACCCATGTAATCCGCTTAGCAACAGAATTGTCGATGTGTCATGTGGAACGGATTCGAGCTGTTGTTCTCCCAATTTTATAGCAATATCGGACAACTCAAGAAATTCAATTGCTTTATCGCTGTCTGATCCACCAAAGAAATAATCCCAGAATGGAATCATTGCCTCAAAAAAATATGGCAATAAATCTTGCGTATTCTGACGTTTTAATCGCTGAAATAAAACTAACGTTTTATCCCATTCAGCTTCATAAAATGATAAAATTGCCTCAGGGAGTAATTCCGTTGGCGACTTTGTATCCGGCGATTCTGAAAATTTTATATCTGTTAGTGAGGCAAAATTCTCAACCCGATCAATATTCCCGTTTATACGTTGACCATACACATAGTCAACGCCAAACAGTATCACCAAAAAAATGATACTGATTTTCATATAGTTACCAGCCGATCTTTTAAATGAAATAGTTGTTAATCGTCGTAATGGGCTTCACCGAGTAAACCTTCCATATTAGCTACAGCAACTGAAACAGCAGCATCACCCATAATGTTAACTGAAGTACGAACCATATCCAGAATACGGTCAACACCCAATATCAGCGCAATCCCCTCAACAGGGACATCAATTGATTTTAACACGATAACCAGCATAATGATTCCGGCTCCGGGAACACCAGCCGCTCCGATTGATGCTAACAACGCTGTAAAGACAATGGTAATTTGTTCAACTAGTGTAATATCATTACCAACAGCCATAGAAATAAATACTGCAGCTACCGCTTGATATAAGCTTGTTCCATCCATATTGATTGTAGCCCCAACAGGAAGTACGAAACTAGCAACTTCTTCATCAACTCCCAGATTATTTTGAACTCTTTCCATCGTTACCGGAAGCGTAGCGGCGCTTGAACTAGTGCTAAATCCAAGTAATAATGCTGGTTGAATTCCCCGCAAAAAGCTTCTGAGCGGCATTTTGCTATAAAATTTAAACAACGTTGAATAAACCAGAATTACATGTAAAAGCAATCCAATTAACACAGCAAGGCAATACCACCCTAAGGCATAAAGCAAGGTTACTGCCTGTGAAAGATCATCCCCGGCAAGATCTATAATAACACTGGATATCAAGGCGAAAACTCCATATGGAGCAACAAGCATGATTAGATCTACAATCCTGATTATAACATCATTCATTGCATCAAAGAAATCTACCAGGATTTTACTCTTTTCGCTCTTAATCTGGATAATTCCAACGCCAAATAGTATTGCTATAAACACAACCTGAAGCATAGCACCATTATTGGATGCTGCTAAAAATAAGTTTTCAGGGATGATATCAACTAAAGGTTGCAACGGACTTTGATTCACTAATTGATCTGCAGATTCTGCACGGGAACTCAGGTTTTCATCATAACTGGCCATTAACGATTGCTTCGTTTCTTCAGGCAATGCTTCCCAGGGTTTAATTACATTTACCACAAGCAATCCAATTGTTATTGCCAAAACTGTTGTTACCATATAGATTCCAATAGTACGCCCACCCATTCTGGACAGTTTTGTTATGTCATTCAGATTTGCTACGCCAACTATCAATGATGCCAAAACCAGTGGAACAGCTATCAATTTCAACATATTGACAAACATGGTTCCAAATGGTTTAATAAAATCACTGGAAAAGTCATTCATACCAGTCTGAGTGCTTATCAATCCCCAAACAAGTCCAAGTAAAAGACCGATAATGATTTGCCAATGAAGTTTTCTATACCATGCCATAAATCAAAATATTATAAATGAAAATTGTTATGATTGATCCAATACCGGTAGCCAGAAAATTGACCGAGTTGTTATCAGAATTAACAGTAGATTCCAGAATATTAGGAAGTCTTCGATTTTCGTATTGGAAATATGCACCAAGCCACGAATCAGCCATTGCACCAATAAATCCGCCCAAAGCTATAGAAGTTGCTGCTATGGCAGCATAATTCTGGTCGAAAAATAATGTAAGTGATCCGATAAACAAAGCACCGAGTAAAGCCGCAATTGTCCCGGGAATACTAATGCCACCATCGGTACCAGGTGTAACGACCTCCCCGGTTGTTATTAATATCGTCTTACCGGATTTCGGGAAGCCAGCTTCTGTAGCCCAGGTATCTGAACATGCTGTCGCAATTGCCCCAAATGCAGCGATAATAAGCATGTCTGCTTTGAGAAAGTACCATAGACAAACAAAAAACGCGAACCAAAACCCATTACTCCAAACTTGCGATCCATTTCTTCTGGAACCACCGCTACCTGATTCAATATGAATTCGTTTTGAAAAGATATAACTCACAAGGTTAGAAGATGCAAACAATGACACCAAAATTACTGCTGATTCAAAACCACCAAAACCATAAGCTATAAGACCTAGCATTACAGCTGCCCGAGCACCATCCTGAGTAAGTAATTTTAGAAAAAAAGATACAAATGCTATTAAAAAAGCAGCAATGAAAGCTATCAATAAATGATAACGCTCATCAATCGATGCTTCCAGCACAAAAAGTGCAATGGAAATAAAAATGAATAAAAAATTGAGCTTCCTGTGATTCAAAACAATAAATACGACTATACCTGTTGAGTATCATTATTTTCACGATATAAGATTGCAAAAGCAACCGTAATAAATCCAGCTACTGCTAATACGGGAGAAATATATAGTGAAAACCATCCTGTAAAATTATTTTCGACATACATCCCACCAAATCCCAAAACTAACAGTAAAATTGCTACCCCTAAAAGCATATAATTTTTACCGGTAAATACCATTTTAGTGACGCCTTTAGCACGGAGTGTTTTTGTTTTTTTATTCTGTTTAGAATTCATGACAAACTTAATCTTAATATTTTACTAATTGATTTTGCTATATAGTATGTGAAATCTTGCTAATTAACGAAATAATTATGTGTTTTCATTCATTGATCCATTATCTGATAGTATATTATAAGAATCACACTATTTTGTCGTTAGCAGATAAATTGAAATATAAGAAACTCGGATTCAGCATTGAAGAATATAATTTTAGCATCGGGAAGTCCACGACGACATCAACTTCTAAACATGATTGGATTACAGCATACTGTTATTTCACCTACTGTTGATGAAGATAGCATTAAAAATTCAGATCCTATTCAACTTGCAATTCAATTAGCCGAGCTAAAAGCAAAGGAAGTTGCACATAAAAATCAATTTGACTTACTCATTGCTGCCGATACTATTGTGGTACTCGACGATAAAATTCTGGGAAAACCTCAAACTGAAACCGACGCTTTTACGATGTTATCATTACTATCGGGAAAATCACATAGTGTTATCACCGGCGTCACGTTTGTAAATAAAAAAATGGAGTTACATTCATTCTATGTGGAATCAAAAGTGACATTTTCGGAGTTAGACAATACTGAAATTTCATCCTACATAGCTGGTGGATCACCAATGGATAAAGCAGGGGCTTATGGAATTCAAGATGATCTGGGTAGTCTTTTTGTGAAACGAATTGATGGTGATTATTATAACGTAGTTGGATTACCAATAAATCAATTATATAACGAACTAAAACATTTTTCTCCGGATATCACTGAAGGAATTTTAAGACAAAATTCACCTTTGAACAGCAAAGTATAACTAAATGATGCAAACCATTAAACTTTTGATTTTAGTGCTGATTTTATCGGTTATTGCTCCGAATATTTTGTTGTCGCAAAATTCAGATGATTATATGACCGGTGTACAACTTGTGCGTCAATCACAATTTGAAGAAGCTTATAAAATTTTCTCGCGTTTGTATTCAAGTAACCCAAATAACTTTCCGGTTTTCGATCAGTTAGTTAATACTCTAATCAGTTTAAAACGTTACGAGGAAGCAATTTCAATAACATCCGGTAAATTAAATAAGAATTATTCTGATATCGTTCTGGCAACCAAACTTGCAGAATTATATCACCTGAATGGAAATGTTGATCTCGCATATGAAACCTGGAAACTTGCACTGGAAGCAAATATAAACTCACTCCAGGCATTCCGTTACATTGGCGAAAATATGATCTATCGTCGTGAACACGAAAAGGCCATCGAAATATATCTCCAGGCAAGGAGAAATTTCAACAACCCAACGTTGTTCTTCTCGGAAATAACCAATAGTTATGTCGCTTTAGGCCAACGTGAAGAAGCAGTTAAAACATTGATTGCAGTAATGAGTTCATCTCCGGGAAATGGAGCGTATGTCCTCCGACAAATAATTAATTTTGATGATGCTCAAATTACAGAACTTGCAATTCTTGAAATAAACGATAAGGTAAATGAACGACTAATTGCCGGACCTGAATATGCTGCTTATCATGAAGTACTTATCGGACTTCTAATGGAAGGCAAATATTATCGAAGAGCACTGTCTACAGCAAAAAGATATGAATCTCAAGCGGAAAATGGTGTCTGGCCCATCTTCTCCCTTGCAAATCGTCTGCAATCTCAACAAGAATATGAGTTGGCAAATGAAGCCCTAAGTTATTACATAGAACAACCAGAACATCAATTGTTGGCTAGAAGCCTTGAAAATCGGGCACTATTGTTTATTACTTGGAGTAAATATTTAAAAGATTACAACCTTGATTTTGGGTCTACCATAGACGATTTAAATTCAAAAGCGCTAAATGATCTCAATAAACTGATATCAGAACACAAAAACTACCAACGAATTATTGAAGTACTTTCTTTAAAAACTGAATTAATACTGGATACAAGTGGTGATATTGAACTTGCATCAACGTTAGTGCAAGAGATAAAATCGAATTCCAGGAATGAAGACCACGAAATTATATCCGAATATCTGGAGGGTAGAATTCAAATGGCTCAAGGATCACATAGTATGGCTCGTATTAATTTCACCCGATCTAACCGATTGGCAAGAACTGGAGAAATGGCCGAAAAAACCAGGTATTATCTGGCATTAAACGATTTTTATGCCGGCGACTTTGAGTTCTCTTCTATTCAAATGAGAGCACTCGAACGATTGAGTACTAGTTATTATGCAAATGATGCTCTCAAACTACGAGTCTGGATGCGCGAAGGCATGCAACAAGAAACGCCAACTGAGGAGCTAAAACAATTCTCACAAGCCCGATTTTTATTTGACACACATAAAAAGTCTGATGCAGTCTCATTACTTCTTCCACTAATCACTTCCCCGGAAGGAACTCCTTTAAAAGGGGAATCCATACTCATGGCATCAATTTTTTTAAAATCTGGCCATGCGAATTTGATCTTTGATTTATTAACAATCACACTATCGACTTATCAGGGTCCACTTGCTGAACGTTTAAACTGGGAAAAAGTCCGCTTAGCTGACGGAATCTACTCAAATGACACCTCCATTACATTAACCGAAAATCAATTCACTCAAGAATTAGCCCAATGGGTGTCTTCTCAAATAACCAACGATGCAACTCGATTAACAGTAGACGCTTCAAATTCGGTTCGAATGGACGTCAATGATCTAACAACCATGTATGAGGACATGTTAAACAAGTACCCAAATGGATTCTATGCCACCTCAGCTAGACAACGATTAACCGATCTGAATTCAAAGGCATTATGAAATTTCTATCAAAAGCGTTGATTCTATTTACCATTTTAATTGGAACATCTGTTAAGATTTATTCTCAGCAGATTTTAATCCCAATGGATGTCAACCAGAATAACCATTTAAAGGCTTATGGATTAATTTATAACGTGATCAAAGATGGAGGTGAAGCACAATGGCTATTAAATTATCGCGGTGGAAGTTTTTTAGCCCCACAAAACGATAACCTTGTTCGAAATGCCCGAATTAAAGGAATAAGCATTGAAAATATATCTGATGCTGAAGCAAATCGAATATTAATGCAGATTGAAGGAAATGATGTTAACATGGCTGCGATTCCACTTGAAAAAGCTCCACGAATTGCAGTTTACACTCCGGATCATGCGTTACCATGGGATGATGCAGTCACACTGGCCTTAACCTATGCAGAAGTAGAGTACACTAAAATTTACAACAATGAAGTGCTTGCAGGGGATTTAAGTGAATATGATTGGTTACACTTACACCATGAAGATTTTACCGGACAATACGGGAAATTCTGGGCAAGCTTTAGAAATACACCGTGGTATCAAAGACAAGTGCGTGATCTCGAGGAAATGGCCAGAAATAATGGATTTAACAAAGTTTCGGATATGAATAAACAGGTTGTGAATAATATCCGTGATTTTATTGCGAATGGTGGATACTTATTTGCTATGTGTTCCGGTACCGATACTTTTGATATCGCATTATCTGCAGAAGGTGTTGATATCGTCCCTACTCCTTTTGATGGTGATCCGATGGACCCGGATGCCCAAAACAAATTGAACTTCGACAGGACATTGGCATTTGAGAATTTTATCATCGTTACTGATCCAATTGAGTATAGACACGCAAATATTGATATACCGGTTAGATTAGATGAACTTGATCAATCGATGGACTTCTTCACATTATTCGATTTTTCTGCAAAATGGGATCCTGTTCCAACCATGTTAACTCAGAATCATGTAAGTAGTGTTCGTGGTTTTTATGGACAAACGACTGCTTACAAACGAGATAAAATAAAAAACTCTGTTGTAATTTTAGGAGAGTCACCCGGCCGGGATGAAGTCAAATACCTACATGGGAATTATGGTCAGGGAACTTTTACGTTTTATGGCGGACATGATCCTGAAGATTATACCCATCGTGTTGGAGATCCCCCTACTGATTTAAATCTGCATCCAAATTCACCCGGCTATCGTCTAATTTTGAATAACGTACTATTTCCAGCTGCACAAAAGAAAAAGCAACGCACGTAATGATTTTGATCTTAAAAAATCTAAATGCCAAATAAAGCATCTAAACAATTCCTTATTGACGAAAACTGGTTCAATCGCTTCGATTCTGTACGTCGATTTTCTCCTGAAAAATATATTCTGGCTAATCCTGATGATATTCTGGTCACAGAACAGTTAACGTGTTACCCTAAAGCAGTTGAAAAATTTCCAAACTGGCATCGGGATGGAATGATTTACAGCAAACTGGCATTGGAACAAAGCTCCGGTGAAGTAGCAGCTCAGTTCAAATCTGAAATAGCGAAAGGAAATACACTTTGGGATTTAACAGGTGGACTTGGAATGGATTCGTTAGCATTTAGTAACAGTTTTATCGAAATCCATTATTGTGAACCTGATGAAAAGCCATATTCGATGGCTAAAAACAATCACAAAGTTCATGGTATTTCCAACATCCAACATCATAATTGGTCTGCAGAAAATGCATTAGAACACATCTCAAAAACAGACTGGATTTATCTGGATCCGTCCCGAAGAGACCAGAATAGTAAAAAATTTCTACTCCGGGACTGTCAGCCCAATGTATTAGAACTGATTCCAAAAATCGTAGAGAAATGCTATTCTTTTATGATCAAGCTCTCTCCGATGTACGATTTAAAACAACTATTCATAGAGCTTCCCATGATAGATCAGGCCATAGTAATTTCTGTGGATGGTGAAGTAAAAGAGATATTAGCTGTATACATGAATAACATGCCGAAAAAAATTCGTGCTGTACTTATACCTGAAAATCTTCAATTTGAAAAAAATTTCGATCCAAATTCCGAAAATTTAGAAAAGTTACCACAAATCAATACATCGACTCCACATAAAGGAGCTTTTCTCCATGTAGCCGATCCCGCAATATTTAAATCAGAAATGATTACCCAAATTGCACAAATTAAAAACTTGAACGCCTGGGGATCAGCCGGCTATTTATGGTCAGAAAAGAATGAAATAAAAGGTTTCAAAACCTATGAGATTCATGATGTTGTAGATTTCAAACCTAAAATACTCAGAAGACTACTGGCTGATAAAAGAGTTAATATCCATAAACGAAACTTTCCCATTGATATATCATCAGTCTATAAAACTCTGGATACAACGATGGGTGATGATTTACATCTATTTTTGACCACCGAATCAGGCAAGAAAAAACGCGTTTGTATTACGAGCCCGGCGCTATATATCAACCAATCATAATTCTAAGTTCTTCGAATCTGGATGAAACTTCTTCACGGGTCATACTTTTATAGGGTTCCGGTAACAATGCTCGTGATGTACACTCTAACACAGCTATCAAGGTCTGCATTTCAACTTCTTCAGGATAAGTTGGGGGGATAAAATCGGCAAAGGTTTCATCCAAAACTTCGGGACTAACGTCTTGTTGTCCACGCGTAGCAGCTCTGAATTTGGCTCTGGTAAGTGCAGCTTCCATGTCTGCACCTGAGAATATTCGGTCACCCGTTTTCACTACTGCAGGAATGTATTCTTTATCAGATAAACTGAGTTTTGTTTTCTTGGCCATGGCCTGGTACAATTCAACCCGTTCCTCGAGTGAAGATGGATGAAATAAAGCAAGGTGTTCTTCTGCGCGACCTTGACGTTTTAAGTCAATAGGCATTAGATCTGGACGTGCTGTCATTAAAAACCATACAATTCGACCACGATTCTGAGTGTTACTCATAAATTGGGCAATTTGAGCAAACACCCTGCTTGAAACACCGCTATCTCCTGAAGCACTTCGGTCGCCCAGATAGGCATCGGCTTCATCAATCATTACTGCTACCGGTGACATCGCATCCAATAGACTCAAAATCTTTTCAAGGTTACCTTCAGTCACCCCTTGCCATTGTGAACGGAAGTTCTTCAGTTTTACCATCGGAATACCTACTTCACCACTAAAACATGTAACCATCCAGGTTTTTCCGGTTCCGACCGGACCACAAACCAGATATCCCATCGGCATGACATCTCGTCTACCGGCCCTGAGATTAGCTGCAGCTTCTCGTAAATGTTGCTTCACACGCTTATGCCCTGCCACCATATCCAGGGTAAAATTGGTATTTACAAACTCCAGGAGTCCGTAAGCTTCAGCTTCAATAAGTTCTTTTTTATTCTGTGAGAGGCTTTCGAATGTGATTTTTGAATTATTTTCGATCGCCCCGGAAATAATACTTCGAATATTCACGAACGATAGCCCGGCGCATTGTTGACTCAGTACATCAATTGGGACCTCGCTCAATTTTTTGAAACCTTTGGTATCAATCAGACTCTTGATAAATGCCATTCGGGCATCATCAGCTGGTAAATCGACTTTTAAAGAAGCAGTATGTGGACTTTGAATTAAGGCTCGGTTTAAATCGGTCAGATTTTCAGTAATAAGTACAGTAGTAAAATCTGAACTTAAAAAAAGTGGGTCATGTGCCCACCGTTGTAAGAAAACGAGCGAGTTACGGTCTTCAGACCCCGCTGCACCACTATCATTCATTGGAATGACTGTCTCACAATAGTCTGCTATGAAAGCAATGCTTTTATTATCGCCTAATCTCAATCGGAAGAAGTTTTCGAGGAGTCCAAAAACCCGAACCGGATCCTTCGGTAACTTCGATGTGAAATCTGTCCCACTTACGTTATCGTAACCTGAAACTGCGCGCATAAAATCGGCCATAGATTTTTTGTCACGAAATCGGATTCCGGAAGCTCGATCGTAATAGATTACGATGTCACGTGAACCAAATAACTCATCAGATAAGAAGCTTTCAAAACGCAGAAATTCATAGTTTTTTTGGCGTTTTACTGCAACCTGATCTCTCACATTCCCGTGCAAAATGAACTGATTGAGAGTTTTGCTAAAGTATTTCATAGCAAATTCCTGAGCCCATTTAGGGTAATGCGAATAGAATGTACCGGTCATTTTTGTTGCTTTTAACGGGGTTAATAAAAATATAAACCGATATTAATTGGATATAATCAGTTTTACAACCTCTATACGGGTTCGCGTTGATTTTGTGATAATAAATTTATGATGATCAATCACAATTTCTTCATTCAACTTCGGAATTCGTCCGCAATTGTGAATAATATATCCTGCTATGGTTTCATATTCATCCTCATCGATTGGCAAGTTGAGTTGGGGATATTCTTCAACAATATCTTCAATTTCATAACTGCCTGATATCAACCAGGTATTATCATTCAACTTTTTGATAAAATTTTCTTCTTCGTCGTATTCATCCTGAATGTCACCAACTACTTCTTCAATCAAATCTTCAATTGTGACCAAACCAGCAGTACCACCATATTCATCAATTACCACTGCCATTGAAATGTTTTGATTCTGAAACTCCGCCATTAATGCCTTCGATTTTTGTGAAGAAGGAACATGTTTTATAGGGCGGATTATCTCATTGAGTGACTTCGGATCTTTGAACAGATCATAAGCTATTATTACACCGACTATATTATCCAGATTTTCTTCATAAACAGGCAATTTTGAAAATCCTGATGAAATAAATAGTTGCAGGGCTTCTTTAATCGTCGCATCCTTTTCTACGGCAACAATTTCAGTTCGGGGAATCATTGAATCCCGAACTCTCACATTTTGTAACTCCAGCACATTTGTTAAAATTTCGGAGTCATCTTTATCTAAATCTCCGGTACTGTCCCCCCCAATTTCCCTGAACAATAACTCGATATCCGACCGTTTAAAAAAATCTTCCACAATCGCTGCATCTTTATAAAACAATCGGATCAACATTCTCGAAGCATTTGTTGCAATTGATATCATAGGACTAAAAATGACACTTAAAAAACGCAATGGAGTACTCAAAATTGAAATCAACAGATCTGGATATGTCCTGAACATTGCTTTGGGTATCACTTCCCCAAAAACCATTACAAAAAATGATGCGACTGTAGTTTGAATTACAAGAAGAATAACATCAGTTGGGTATTCTCCCATCAGTGCGTAATACCAATCATTGATCGAATCAGTAAGAAAAATAGTCATCAATGTAGCATAAAGAACATTGACGATGTTATTACCGATGAGCGTGGTGGAAAGAAAAGAATCCGGATTTCGAAGGAAATAGTTCAAATGACGTGCACCCATATTGTTTTTTCGAGCACGAATTTCCAATTTGAGTCTATTAGCACTCACATAAGCTATTTCGGTTCCGGAAAAGAAACCACTGAGTAAAAGCATCAAAATAATGAGGAGCCACTCTACCATTGTGCGACTCCTTTACCAGACGGAGGTTCCAAAATTATTTAGTTAGTTCCCGTTAAATGTGGGTTTCCGTTTTTCAAGGAAAGCGGAAGTACCTTCAGTAAAATCTTTTGTTCCAAATAACTCACCAAATGCATCAGACTCGGCACTAAAGCCGATAGATGGATCAGTAGATTCATTAACCACGTGAATCGCTTTAGCCATTGCCAAAGGTCCTCGGGTCAACATGACGCTAAGAAATGATTTAGTTTCTTCAAGGCCGGATGCACTGTTTACAATTTTATTCGCTACTCCCATTTCATAGGCCCGATCTGCCTTAAATGTAGTACCTGAGAGTATAAATTCCAATGCCCTGCCTTTACCAATTAATTGGGTTAAACGTTGTGTACCACCATAACCCGGGATAAGCCCAAGACTAACTTCTGGTAAACCAAAAACCGCATTTTCAGAGACAACCCGCATGTGACATGCCAAAGCCAATTCAAATCCGCCTCCGAGCGCATAACCATTAACATACGCTACTACGGGCTTGGGACAATTTTCATACATACTGAAAATTTCTTGTCCCCTTTCTGAGAGTGCCATTGCCGAAAAAGTATTCAAATAGGTTAACTCGCGGATATCAGCACCGGCAACAAATGCTTTTTCACCTGAGCCCGTTAAAATTATTGCTTTGACGGATTCTTTATGGCGTAATTCCATAATTGCACCTTCAAGGTCGCTCATTACTTCATTGTTGATCGCGTTCAGTTTATCCGGACGATATATCGTAATCGTGGCAATTCCTGAAGCATCAATTTCAATTATCAACGTGTTATATCGATTTTCCATAACGGAATTTACGAAGACTGCTTCAATCTTTGATTAGTTTTTTCTTCAATTTCGTTTTCTATTTCATCAAGTTGCTGAAGCATATGATATCCAGGCAATATATCATTATCAAGATCTTCTACTATATTTACTGTTTCTTCAACATCATAAAGTAGATTATCTAACTGGAGGCCAATCTGTTCCGGATTTGCCATCGTAATGGATTGTTCATAAATGTATCGCATTGCGTCTTCAATGGTCTCAAGTTGAGATTCACAAATTTGAAGTCGTTCTCTGGCTACAGATAATTTCTCATGGCGTTTATGGATGATGGCAAGTCGACGTTTTTTAATTTGACGGAGTTTTTCACTTTCGATTGTAGCAATTTCTTCGTTTAGTTCATCAATTTCTTTGACAAGATCATTTTCACGAGTAGCTTTGATATACGTTTCGTATCGCTCATAGGAATCGAGCATCGAAATATAATTGGTCGACAAATCTTCGATCTTGGTTTCAATTGAATTTGTAAGTCCCTTTGAGGTGTATGGGAACTTCTTGAAATTCTCCTGAATCTTGTCGCTTATATGCTTTAAAACCAGAAATCGTTTCTGAGAACGGGTATCCAGGTTATAAAACAACTCTTTCTCTTTGAGTTTGCGGGGTTTCTCCTTAATTGTGCGGTTAAGAATGTGGCGACGAAATGCATCCGTCTTTGGAACTGTCCCCAAATAAACCAATTCTGTACCAATTGCCATAGTAAAAATGAAATTCGCCATCATACCCACATCATTCAGAAAAAAAGCTGATAATGCCGATAAAAACAGGAATCCGAGATTTATTGGATGAAAGAAGGCTTCTCGAGTGTAATTGATTGTATCCTGTATTGTCATGGTAGTTGGGGTAGACTTAAATATTTACTTATCCGGGCCGAGAGATTTTTTTACCGACTCGGATGAGTCAGTTTTTTTTGTTGAATCAGAAGCAGATGGACCCAGTGTCTTAGTCTGGACTTGAATCTCCTCGACTTTCTCCACTAAATCATTATGTAAAACACCCATATCACTGCGAATCTTATCGAGAGCCTCTTTAGCTTTACGTTTTTGCTCGATTTCTCTGAGTTCATCATCACCATGGTCATCCAATCGGGCTTCAATTGCCATCTCGATTTTTGCTTCAGCAATTTCAATGGTTTCACGAACTTTATTCAAAGCCTGATCAAATGAATCCATGATAGATTCTTTATTCACACTATGCAAAGCAGATGAAATTTTGGCCATACGTTCAGATTCTGCCGCTTTTTTCCGAAGATCACGAATCGCTCTAAAGTGCTCTTTGTATTCTTCTTTTAGCCGTTCTCTATCTTCAATGCTTCCCATTGTGATTATGTCTTGGATTTTGTTCTACCAATAGATTTTCCACCTGACTCATCAGATGATTCATCAAGTTTGATTTTACCACCTCTACCGGATTCATCTGTACCTTCGGTGGCCATCATTTCCAACTTAAACTGTTGCACAAGATCATGCGCGCGAAGTTTCTCAGCATCAATTTCGATTTCCATTGTTTTGGTATCCACACTATCGAGTGCGATTTCCATGCGAGCTTCATTCTTAGCAGTTTGCTCATTTATCTTTGTAATCATTTCAGAATGAGTTGCATCGATCCCGCCAACTTCAAATTGTTCCAGTGTATCAGCAACCTTAGCTTGCCATGCAGCACGTTCGTGAGCACGAAGAGCTTCGCGGGCTTCTGAAATCTTACGATCTTTTTCACGGATGAAAGCTTTTTTAACCTGTAGTGCTTTTTCGTAAGCTTTTTCAGCGTATTCAAGTTGTTGTTTAGATGACAACAGACTTTCTTGAGTTTTCTGCAGCTGAAGCGCATAATTTTCTGCAATATCATCACGATTTGCATGAATAGCAGCTTTGATTTTGGAAGTAATCTCTGTTTGTTGCTTTTCGTATCGCTCAACTTCTTTACGAAGTAACAACACATTTGCCTTAACAGTAGCAATATTCTCATTCATTTTGGGAACCTGATCGTTCAATTCCCGAATATTTTGCTCAAGAATGAGTTTTGGATCTTCCATGGAAGAAACAAGTCCACCAAAAAGTGATTTAAGAGCTCTTACAAATCGTTTCCACATAATAACTTAGTCTGGGGTGATTATTTAACATTTTTGAAAATCATCAATCAATTTAACAAATTTTCAGACAATCAATTGAATCCCTTCTCGATCAACTTTGTGTGATACCATTTTGATATCATCCGGTCTTTTTGATAGAATTTCAATTGCACCTAAAATCCTTTCCACCGAACTATCGATCAATGCTGTATTGTTCGTATAAATGCGTGCAATTGTTTCACCGTTTCTAACTTTTTCGCTATGTTTTTTAATAATTTCGATACCGGCCGCCGGATCAATAATGTCTTCTTTTCGGATTCGACCGGCACCTAATTCAACACCGGTCATCCCAATTTCAAATGAATTTATTGCCCCAATGAACCCATCTTTTGATGATAGAACATCAACAATATGCTTTGCAGGAGGGTATAAATCGGGATTGAGCAAATATTTTGTGTCCCCGCCCTGCACCTTACAAATATCAACAAATTTCTGAAAAGCAGTCCCATTATTGATAGATTCTACCGACATTTCTATACCTTCATCCACCGAATTCGCCTTTCCACCTAACCAAATCATGGTGCCGGATAACAATAGTGTAACTTCCATCATGTTTTTTTCACCCCTACCTTGCAATGCATCAATGCACTCACGCACCTCCAGCCAGTTCCCGATTGCGTGTCCCAAAGGCTGATCCATATTAGTTATATAACCGACCGTTCGTTTACCAAAATGTTCTCCAATACTTACAAGTTTTTGTGCGAGTTGCAGCGCTGCCTCCTGAGTTTTCATAAACGCACCACTACCACATTTCACATCCAAAACCAGTGCATCTATCCCCTCTGCGAGTTTTTTTGACATGATACTCCCGGCAATTAACGGGATACACTCTACTGTTGAAGTGACATCCCGCAATGCATACATCCGTTTATCAGCCGGCGCAATTTCTTCAGTCTGACCAATTAACACCAAATTATGCTCAGCAAGAACCTTTGCATAGGTATCAAGATCCAGATTAACATTGAATCCTGGAATTGATTCCAGCTTATCTAAAGTTCCACCACTGTGACCAAGTCCGCGCCCCGATATCATTGGGACTGGAACACCACATGCCGCTACAATAGGAGCCAAAATTAGCGAAAGTTTATCCCCTACACCGCCTGTAGAATGTTTATCAACTTTGATGCCGGGAATATGACTCAAATCAATTACGATTCCGGAATGCAACATAGCATATGTCAGATCTGATGATTCCCGGTCTGTTAGGCCATTCAGGTAAATAGCCATTAACATTGCACTCATTTGATAATCCGGTATCACGTCACGAGTGTACTCAGCAATCATATACCTAATTTCTTCGGTCGTAAGTTCTAATTTCTCTCTCTTTTTTCTGATGAGTGAAACCATGTTAAAAGATTTCGTGTCAGCCATAAAAACTTATTGGTGATAATTTCGTTTATTAAGAGTAAATCGTGCAAGATTGATAGGCTTTACCTATCTTATTAGACAAGCAAGTTAATTTATTTCGCTATGAAAATCCCATTTTTTGAAATTCTAGCCTTGTTATTCCTGCTTTGGCCGTTGATTCAAAAGTATATGAAAAAGAATCAACCCGAAGCCGGACAACCTGATATTTATCAAGGTCAGGATTACCACGAAGATGATCATTTTGTACAAACTGGTGATGAAACTCCAGCAAATTCTGAATGGGATCATGCTATGCGTGAACTTGAAATGATTTTTACCGGCCAGACTGAACCTCAGCCGCAGCCTGTGGAAAAAACTCAAAAACCTGTTTCTAGCCTTAAAGATCATGCTGTAAAAGGGATTAAACATGAACCGGATCAACGTTCTTTTTATGCTCAAAGTCTTAAAAGAAAAGCTCAGCATGATTCAGAATTCAAATCAGACGAGTTAGTTGATAAACTATTAGCTTCCGATAATGCCATTTATAAATCATTGGATGAAGCTGTCGAAATCGATAATTCGGATGCTCCGGTTTATACCATATTTCAGGACGTGAAAGATGGCACAAAACTGCGTGATTTCGTTATTATGAAGGAAGTGCTGGATAGACCACGATCACACCGACCCATCGGTCGAAACCATTTCTGAATCCACCTGTGATTACAATTCTGGCAGATAAGAATATCCCTTTTCTTATGGACATTGTCCCTGAATCATTTCAGGTACATTTTTTTGATCCCGAAAAGTCATTCTCACATGAATTTGATGATTTGCGTCGATCTTCAGTACATGGAATACTCATCCGCACAGTTACCAAAATCGATCCACACAATTTTGAATCGGCGCTTTTCCCAAATTTAATGTTTATAGGTACTGCTTCAGCCGGCATCGATCATGTGGATGTTGATTATCTGAAAAAAATCAGCGTCCATTTTTCGAGTGCCGGAGGATGTAATGCAAATGCTGTCGGAGAATACGTCGCAACTGGAATTCTGCACTGGAGTTTATCAAATAATCTTAATCTTGATTCACTGAGAGTAGGCATCATTGGAGTGGGCAATACAGGATCAAGTGTCTACGATAAATTAAAAGGACTGGGTTGTAAGTGTGCTTTGTATGATCCACCTCGATCAAACCGCGATGATAAATTTGTTAGTGCATCTTTAAGTGAAATATTGGATTGTGACATCTTGACATTTCATGTCCCACTTACAAAAAATAACGACTCGAAATATCCGACACTTCATTGGTTAAATGATGAAAAACTATCCAAATTTGATGGAAAACTTATCGTCAATGCTTCTCGAGGTGAGGTGGTTGACGAAAAGGCTCTCATAAACTGGAAAACGAGATCGTCTAAATCAAAAGATTTCATACTGGATGTCTGGGATTCCGAGCCTGATATAAACGTTGAACTTGCAAAAAAATCATGGCTCGCCACTCCCCACATTGCCGGATACTCTAATCAATCAAAATGGAATGCAACTCATATGATCGTGGATGAATTGTCCCGGTTTTTTGATGTACCTCAGGAAAATGTAATTTTTGTGGACTTCATTACAGACAACACAAATCCAGAAAATTCTAAAACTGATTTTGATACAAAAAACAGCTCAGATATTAATGAAATTGCGACTCTAGAGAATCTACACCCGATGTTTCATTTAAATGAAAAACTAAAATCCGGTATATCTGATTCCAAAGATGCGAATATTAAACTATTTCGAACCCTCAGGACTCACTCAAAACTAAGAAATGAATTCAAGTCATTATCAGTAGATCAAATTCAAACGTTTGAACAGTTTTCAAATGTGTATAAACTTCTAATGGTTGCTAAAGGAATTCAGTAATGTCATATTCATATCCCAAATTGCCAATTGACCCACAAAAAGGATATTACATTAGGTTATTGGTATCACTAATTCCGGTTATCGCACTTGGAATTGGTCTATCTAGTGATTTGAATTTTAATGATAAAATAGTTCTTTCCCGCTACATGATGTTTTTACAAGCGGGAATATTGGCTTTTATAACACCTTGGATCATGTTCCCGCAAAATCCAATATGGTTTAGCCAAATGATGAATCCGGATACCTCACAGATTATCCGGATTTTCATACACAGAATAGGACAACTATGGATTTTACTGTCTGTCTTTATGTCCACAATCATTTTTTATAATACTCAATCAGAACATTTACTCTCGATGTTAATCTTTTGGGTGGATGTCATGTTATTTACCCTTGGAATCTGTTTGTTTGCGACAGTACGATTCTTAAAAATTGGCACCATATCACAATTATGGCAAGAAGGTAAACGCGGAGAAAAGATGCTGGCCTACTTAAAAGAAGCCGGAAATGGTCCGGGTGTACCGGCCGGATCGTTACCAACAATTGGCACAACGAGTCTGGTTGCAATCATAGGAATGGCCACAGTTATTATCAGTTCATGGATCATGGCTTCAACACAACTATCAATTTTTAGTGTTAGCGGACTAATTATTTTACCCATTGGTCTCATTTCATGGACATTTCATGTTAGACACCTTGATCAGGATTATTATCACTCCCAGGGGTTTTACAGCGAATTATTCAGAAATCCCGGTGGACGAGCTGATGCAGGTAGAGACCCGATACCCATAAAGTCATTGTACTGGGTTCCTGATTTCATTAAGCCACAATTGTGGCTCACGTTGCGGCAAATGGATAGAAAAATTCCAGTCGGCAGGTTATTGTTAATCGCATTTCTATTCTATTGGAGCTTGATTTATGGAGGTATGTTATCTGTTCAACTGATGATTATTATTCCATTTTTAACCATCCTGATTAAAAATCTAATTATTCTGAAAATGGATAATAAACCATATTCGAGTATATCATACAGAACGCAATTAACCTCCGAAATGGGATGGTACTGGGTCAGATTATTTATTGGTATTCGATGGATGATTCCTATTCATTTTGCACTGATATTAACAATTTGGGTCGTGGATGATATCCCTTCAGCTATGTGGCAATGGTGGATCCTGGCAGATATAATTAGTTTGCTGTTCATCAATGTTTTTGCATCTGTAAAAAACTATTTAACTACTATTCGACAATATGCCTGATCAAAACCAAGATTTATCTAATTTCACTCTGATTATTCGTAATCTCAGCAAACGGTATGGGCAAAATCGAAATATCATATCTGGTATGAATGCTGAATTTAAACCCGGAACAGCAACCGGTTTAATGGGTCCGAATGGTTCCGGGAAAACTACTTTTATGAGATTAATCAGCGCTGCAGCTTATCCAACAGAAGGAGAAATTCATTACGGGACAATTGACATTCACAAATCAGTGCACGCTTATCTTAAGTTCGTTGGAATTGTCGGGGATACATCCGATTTACCACAATTTTTAACTGCAGAAGAACTGATTGAAGGGATTCTGAGATCCAGAAAAAAATGGTCGGATGACGGTTCGAAAAAACTTAGTAAAATTCTGGATGATGTTGAGCTGGATGATCGACGAAATAGTCTCATTGGAACCTATTCAAGCGGAATGATGCAAAAAACGATGATCGCTGCGGCTTTGGCAGGGGAACCTCAAATTCTGTTATTGGATGAACCTTTCAGAGCACTCGATGAGGATGCCGTATCAGCCGTTCTGGCTCTGTTAAATACATTTAAGCAGAATGGTGGGACAATATTGATATCGAGTCACCAGCGGGAAATTCTACAAGGTCTATGTGATGAGTTTATCAATTTTCCGGTTGTTAATTGAGTTAAAACTGAGTCCGAATAGCCCAAAGGTCCGGGAACATATGATGATGTAATGTTGATTTTAAATATTCAACACCATCTGATCCACCTGATCCCTTTTTAGTACCGATTGTTCGCTCTACCATTTTTACATGACGATAACGCCATTCTTGCATCCCCTCATCAAAATCGACAAGAAGTTCACAGAGTAATGCTGCTTCATTATCTTTTTGCATGACTTCCACAAGGACTTGCTGCAATTCATCTGACGGATTGAAAACCAGCCCATTGTCATTGACGCGTTTTGGCATTGGTGCGGGATAACCCCTTTTCTGCAAATAGTTAACAAATGATTCCCATATTATGGGTTCATCCATTCTTGAAATAATTGTATTGTAAGCATCACTTCCGGTTTCATGCACTGAAATCATTCGTTTTGTTCGAAGTCCACATAGTATTTCAAGCTCACGAAATTGAACTGACTGAAATCCACTTGAATTTTGTAGAAACTTTCTGAATTGATTAAACGATAAAGGTGTCATCGTTTCAAGGATATCAGTTTGTCCGACGAGTGTTTTCATAATGACTAATATTCGACGCATGGTCTTTATTGCAGACCAGGTCTCACCAAATTCGAGTTGATTTCGCAATAATTCTACCTCATGCAGAACCTGTTTAAACCAAAGTTCATAGGTTTGGTGAATGATGATAAACAACATTTCATCATGCTCTTCGGGGTGCGATTGCAACTTTTGAAGTCGGAGTAATTCATCAACTTTAAGATATGACAGATAAGTAAGAGACATGTTAATTGAAGATTGAATAATGAAAATAAGCGCTTAAGAAAGGAATCTATTACGCACTAAGTTAACAGATTCATGTGTAAGATAGTATTTTCAAAACGGACATCCCATGCTCTGTTTTCGTATATTCAGGCACTATGATCGACACACATGCGCATATTTATTTGCCACAGTTTGAGGATGACGGAGCCGAAATGCTCATGCGTGCGGAATCCGTAGGGATTACAGACATCCTGATGCCCGCAATTGATTTTGAGTCCGAAAAACAAATGGATTCATTAATTTCTGAGCATGCCGGACAAACTACGATTAAGCTCCATCGTATGGCAGGGATTCATCCTTGTGACGTTACTGGTACGATTGACGAAAAGCGACTTCTGGATTGGTGCTCAAAACCCGAAATTTTAGCCGTTGGTGAAACCGGATTAGATTATTACTGGAGTACTGAGCACGTTTCAGATCAAAAAAAATCCTTGAAATTACATTGCAAGATTTCTAAATCATTAAATAAGCCTATTGTTCTTCATAATCGAGATAGTACCACTGATTTGTTGGATATAATAGAATCTGAACAAAATGGGACACTTCGTGGTGTTTGGCATTGTTTTACAGGTACAATTGAAGAAGGAAAACGAGCTATTGATCTGGGCTTACAATTAGGTATCGGTGGTGTCGTTACATTTAAAAATGGAGGCGTAGATAAAACTGTAAAGCAGTTGGATCTTAATCAGTTTATATTGGAAACGGATGCTCCCTATTTGGCACCAACTCCGCATCGTGGTAAACGAAATGAACCTATGTATACACAACTTGTCGGAATTAAATTGTCTGAAATATTTGATTTAACATTATCGGAAATTGATATTATTACTTCATCAAATGCACGAAAACTATTCACACTAGAATTTTAAAACTTCTTGATCCCTATGGATATTCAAAAAAATAAGTATGATTTGACTCTCTTCTTTGAGTTATCATTAGATTTGATGTGTATAGCAGGATATGATGGATATTTTAAAAAAGTGAATACCGGATTTGAAAAATTATTGGGGTATTCAATGGATGAGCTCCTTGACAGACCTGTCAATGCGTTTATACATCCTGATGACGTAGAAATCACATCCAAATACCGCGATTCTATTCGACAGGGTAAACCTCTCCTCAATTTTGAAAACCGGTATGTGACTAAATCAGGTGAAGTAGTTTGGTTGACTTGGACATCCATCCCCCATCCACAACATGAATTAGTGTATGCCATTGCAAAGAATATTACCCATCGGAAAAAAATTGAAGATGACAGGAATTCAATTCTTGCGAAAATCACCATGGTGAATGACGAACTCAAACGTCTTACCTATTCCACCTCTCATGATTTAAGATCACCGGTGAATAACTTGATTGCAGCTTTTAGTTTACTGGATGTAACTAAAGTCCAGGATCAGGAAACGGTCGACATACTTAATTTACTAAAATTAGCTTCTCAGGGATTGAATAGCACATTGAATACCTATGTAGACACTCTTGTTCAAAAAGACAAAAACAGTGTCGAAATTAGTGAATCAAATTTTCAGGAATCTTTATCTCTCGTCACTCAATCGTTAAGTTTATTGATCAAAAACTCGAATACACAGTTAAAAATAGATTTTTCCAAGGCTCCAACTGTGATGTTTAATCGTGGATATTTAGACAGTATTTTTCTAAATCTAATTTCTAATGCCATTAAATACGCTAAACCTCAGGTAAATCCAATCATTCAGATATGGACTGAAGTCCAAAATAATCGGACTGTTTTATATGTTAAAGATAATGGTATAGGTTTCGATCTGGAGAAAATCGGTGACAAAATCTTCGGATTTAATCAAAAATTTCATAAAAATAAAGATAGTAAGGGCATTGGTTTATATTTAGTCCGAAATCATGTTGAAAGTCTGGGTGGGTCAATAAAAGTTGAGAGTAATTTGAATGATGGTAGCTTATTCATCATAAAATTTGGTTCTACTAATGATTCGAATTCATAAACATGGTCATCATGGGATTTTGTTACCGGACTTTGATTTAGGTTTGGATATTTCCGGAGCTTCAGCTAAACATATTTTCATATCTCATGCCCACGCGGATCATGTTCCCTCGAATAGAAATTTAAGTGTATATGCAACCCCGGCAACAGCTGCTCTCATGAGAGTCAGAGGATTCAAGGGTGAAATTACACAACTGCCTTTCCATCAGACAATTTCATTAGGTGATTCAAATGTGACATTTTTCCCTGCCGGACACATTCTGGGATCTGCAATGACTTATATCGAAACACCTCAGGGATCGGTACTCTATACCGGAGATTACAGATACCCGGCGTCTCCGGCCAGTGAAGGCTTTTTTTGCCCGGAAAAGGTCGACTATTTCATAACAGAAGCTACTTTTTCACTACCATTGTATCGATGGAAATCCCAGGAAACATTATTTGATCAGATTCGAGATTTTGTAAGAGAATCGAAACAATTTAACCAGGTGCCGGTCTTTTTAACATACACACTTGGAAAAGCTCAGGAAGTTATGATGGCTCTGGAACCTCTAAAAATTCCGCTTCAAGTACATGATGGAGCTTATGGACTCTGTAAAGTTTATGAAGAATTCGGATTGAATATTGGGGTTTATTCAAAAATCAATTTAGATACTGTGAATAATTCGATTGTAATTATTCCAATGTCATATTTAAGTTCGGCCACCATGCTGGAAATCCCAAATATCAGGACAGCATACTGTTCTGGATGGTCAGACCTTGAATCCAGAAAGTCGTATAGCAGTGTTGACAAGCATTTATCAATTTCTGATCATATTGATTTTTTTGAGTTAATTGACCTATGTAAAAGACTCAATCCTAAACATGTCTTTATCACTCATACTCCAAATCCGGAGGTTGTAAGTCATTATTTATCAAATCTGGGTATAGCATCTTCCCCACTGGATTCAACAGGATTTGATGATTAATGGCTGAAATATTCAATAAAAATATCGCTCCGGATTCATTTTTAAACTTTGCTTTTACCTTAGAGAAGCTCGCTGATACCCGTCGCATAGATGAAAAAATCCTGATTCTTAAAAATTACTTACTCTCATGTCAAAATGACCCACATTTATATTTAATTCTCCGGTTTTTATCAGGTGAGTATGTTCAATTCCTGGAAGTCCGAAAAATTTCAGTTGGATCCCAATTATTGGGTCGATCTGCATCAGATTATTTAAAAATTGATTACGATTTAGTTTTTCGTCCCTGTAGAAAGGCCATGGGCAGAACTCCTGAGACCATTGCACGATTAATCGAAAATATTGAAACCGTTTGGGATAAAACTGCTTACAAAAACTATAGTATATCACAAACCTGGAATCTTTTAATTGAATTTAGTAACTGTGAAAAACGTCAGGAAAAGCAAATTTTACTGGACAATGTATGGATGTCGATGTCACCGGTTGAAATTCGATTTTTCTTGCAATTGTTGAGTGGAAAATTATCAACTGGACTTCCAAATGAACTGCTTCTAAATGCTATAGTCGACACATTTAATTTTGAATTGGAATACCTCAGAAAAACTTATCAACAAACCGGAAGTCTCAGTGAAACTTTCATCTTGGCTAAAGATGGAATTCAACCTGAAACCCTAATCGATACTGCCTCAAATTCAACCACGATCTATTCCGTATTATTATATATTCAGACTGAATCGCGAGGCAATGTTGGTGTTTATTCAGAATTAACTATTGGGATTCGAGTTGATCAGGACGATAGATTTGATCAGGATTATATTCCAATTGGAAAAATTACAGGTGGAATCAGTGATAACAATCTGGAAAAATTAAATCAATTGTTACCTGAATTAACGTTGGAAAAATTCGGAACCACGTTGATGCTCAAGCCTGAAATTGTTGTAGAAATCGAGTTTGAAAAACTTGTTAAAAATAACAGAACCAAAGCCGGTTACACCATAAAAACACCGCGAATTGTCAATTTCCATTGGGACAAGCCTCCCTTGTCTACACATAACCTGGAATATATTATCGATTTTTTCCAAAAAAATGGCCGGTAGTTTTTATACCACCGACCTGAAACGATAATCTAAACTGAATTACTTAGAATAAACTTTTTCTCCGGCAACCCACGACTCGAGGACTTCAATTTGCCAGATTTCTATATCAGGAACTGTAAAATAATCACGATCAATCATAATGAAATCGGCCCACTTACCTGGCTCAATTGAACCCACAAGGTCTTCCATGTGTCCTGCATAGGCAGCTCCTAATGTAAATCCATGAAGTGCTTCCTCACGCGTGATCCGTTGTTCAGGGTACCATCCGTCTACAGGTATTCCCTCATGATTTTGTCGAGTAACTGCTGAATAAAGTCCATGAAACGGATTAGACAATTCAACCGGAAAATCTGAACCTGCTGCAATTACAGAACCTTGATCTAAAAATGTTCTCCAGGCATAACCACCCAAAATTCGTACGGGACCAACACGGTCGTCGGCCATATTCATATCACTTGTTGCATGTGTAGGTTGCATTGATGCAATGATATTCAACTCTTTGAAACGCGGAATATCATCTACACTCACAATCTGAGAATGTTCAATTCTATGTCTCAATCCTTGATCGCCTCTGGATTGTTGTACATTTTCAAAAGCATTTAATATAACTCGATTACCACGATCTCCAATTGCGTGAATTCCGGCCTGATAACCGGCTTGAACGACTTTATCAATCATAGCAGTAAATTCTTCTTCTGTCGCAAAAAGGAGTCCTTTATTACCTGGGTCATCACTATAATCTTCAATTAATGCAGCACCACGACTTCCCAGAGCCCCATCAGAATATAATTTCACACTACGCAGGAATAAACGATCATTTGCATATCCAACTACCGGACCATTTTTAGAAAGTTCATCAAATGTTTCACCGGCTCCACTAATCATACCGTAGATTCGGGTTGTCATTTTTCCTTGATCAGCCATTTCTTTCATTAACTCAAAATCGGTCACACCTACACCAGCGTCGTGAACTCCTGTTAGTCCCATTGATTTCATTTCATTAAGGGATGCCTCCAAAGCCAGGCGCATTTCGTCCTTTGTTGGACTGGGGATGTGTTTTTCAACCAGATTTTGTGCCAAATCTATT